>JAJFTZ010000028.1 GCA_021372675.1 Eubacteriales bacterium | reverse complement strand
TCGTACACGGTTTTGGAAAGGTCGATCGTCTTTTCCGCCAAAGCTAGTCCCCCCTCTTTTTTCAATTCCAAGTAAAGTACTTGGATATACTATAGCAGACGCCGCCCCCCGAGGCAAGCCCCGCACTAAGGTTTTGCTTTTTTGCCGCAATTTACGCGCAAAAACGGTGTGATAACGGGGTTTACGGCCTATTTTTCACATGGAAAACAAGCCGAAGCGTGGTATGATGTTTTTAGAGCGGGCAACGCAAAAAGGGAAGGATGGGCTTATGAAAAGGATCGAACGCGTGCTGATCTATGGCGGCGGGCTTATGGGCAAGGGGATCGCGCACATCTTCTCGGGCGATCCGAAGCTTGACGTAACGGTTTACGACATTGCGGACAACGGTTTTTTCGAGGGGCTTCTCGCCACGTTTCAAGAGCTTGTGGCGGCGGGGCGCATAAGCCGGGAGGAAGCGCTGTCGCGCGCGCGCCGCGTGCGCTTTACGACCGATTTCAGCTGCCCGGCCATAACGAAGGCCGATCTCGTGATCGAAAACGTGTACGAAAACATGGCGCTCAAGCAGGATACCTTCGCCCTTCTGGAAACCGTATGCCGGGAGAACGCCGTTTTCTGCACGGATACGAGCGTGATGAGCCCCACCGAGATCGCGGCGAAACTCAAGTATAAGGAGCGCCTAGTGGGCACGCATTTTTGGAACCCGGCGTATTTGATCCCCCTCGTGGAAGTGGTGAAAAGCCGCTTCACGAGCGACGAAACCGCGCATACCGTGCTGGAGTTTCTGACCGCAGCGGGCAAAAAGGCGGTGCTTTGCAAAAAGGACGTGCCGGGTTTTATCGCCAACCGCATGCAGCATGCGCTTTGGCGCGAGGCGCTCTACATCGTGGAGCAGGGCATCGCGGACGCGGCCACGGTGGACGAGGCCGTAAAAGCGAGCTTCGGGCTGCGCCTGGGGCAGCTCGGCCCCTTGGAAAACGCGGATATGATTGGACTGGACCTCGCGTGGAACGCGCACGATTACCTTTTGGAGCACCTGTGCGACAGCCACCGCCCGTCGCCCCTTCTCGAAAGCCTGAAGGCGGAGGGCAAGCTCGGCTTCAAGACCGGCGAAGGGCTGCAAAGCTGGACGCCCGAGCGGATCGCCCAAGCAAAACGCGACCTAAACGCCTACCTGATACGGCACCTGCCGTAAAGGGAAGCGATCCTTAAGGCGAATTTTTCTTAAGCGACCTCCTGCCAAGATACGTCTTCCTTTTCGGCCTGCTTTTGCTCGAAGGAGGCAAACGCGTCCTCCGAAACGGACTCGTCCCCTATAAACCAAACGCTCTCCTCACGATCCGCGTCAAGTTCCGTATGGGCTAAAACCGCCATATCATAGCCGCTTTCTCCAAACGCGAGCCTTCCGTAACCATAGTCCGCAGCGCCGTTGGAATACAGGAACGTCCCGTCCGTCTTAAGCAGTTCCAAACCCCTATACACGACGTTGTACCCGTAGACCGCATCGTTTATGCAATGCAGCACCTCGTAAAACTCCGGGCAGCCGTTTACCGTAAGCTCAAGAACCGCCTCGATCACCCCGTCGCCGTCCATATCGAGGAAGGCGGCGCGCGCAAGGTCGAACATGGTGCCGTAAAGCTCCCCGTTCGTTAAAAAGTCTTGCAGGAACAGCGCCTTTTCGTTGTCCGTGCCGTAAAACTCCGTTTCGTTTCGCAACACCGCCCCATACGCGGCAAGCGCCGCCTCGTTCGGGTCGGCCTGCTCCGCCGTAGCGGGAGGCCGCGTCGGCGCCACGCGCGGCGGCAAGGACGGCGGCGTTTGCACCGCGGGCGGCGTCGTATCCTTTACCGTTCCCCCGTCCGCGCAAGCTGTAAAAAGCGCGGCCGCCGTAAGCGCCGTTAAAAGGGCGGCGCAAAATACGCGTTTTTTCATGGCCTATTCTCCTCTGAAAAAATAAAATGCTATTTGGCCGGAAACGTGGTATGCTTACTATGCTGTCGCAGGATAGTAAATTAAAAAACTTGGAGGACTCTTTCATTGTCAGACAAAACTCTTACTTGCAGAGACTGTGGGGCAGAATTTCTCTTCACGGAAAGCGAACAGGCCTTTTATCAGGAAAAAGGCTTCCAGAACGAACCCCAAAGGTGCCCCGGCTGCAGAGCTGCAAGGAAGAATAATCAGCGGGATGGCGGCCGCGATTCTTTCGGCGGCCCCAGGCAGATGTATCCGGCCGTATGCGCGCAGTGCGGCAAGGAAACCGAAGTGCCGTTCAGACCGTCGGCCGACAAGCCCGTTTATTGCAAGGACTGCTACCAGCCGAGAGAACGCCGTAGAGACAGATATTAATTCCGCCTTAGCCCCTGCCCACCCGGCAGGGGTTTTTTACCGGCTTTTCGCGGAGAGATCACGCCTCGCCGTAGATGACCTCTTGATCCTTTCCCTTTCTCTTCGCGTGGTACAGCGCGTCGTCGGCCATTTGGAACACGCGGTCATAGGTCGCCCCGTCGCCCGCGAAGGCGATGCCGATGCTGACGGAGACCGGGGTATCGCCGGCTTTCTTTTGAATGAGCTCCCGGAGGCGGCGGCACCTCTCGCGGATAAAATCCGCCGAGGGCACGTCCTTTAGATACACGGCAAATTCATCCCCGCCCATGCGCCCGATGATATCCGTGTTGCGAAAGGTGCGCCGCAGGCTTTCGCCGAAGGAAGAAAGCACCTGATCCCCGGCGAGATGGCCGAAGGTATCGTTGATGTGCTTGAAATCGTCGAAATCTATGAACAAAAGCGCGGCTTTTCCATCCGCGGCCCTCTCCTCCAGTTCCTTTGCGATGAGTTCCTTCGCGGCCATGGCGTTGTTTAGGCCGGTAAGCCCGTCGGTGCGGGATTCGAGGATGAGCTTTTCCTTTTCCGCGGTCTCGCGGCTGATATCCACGAGCTTGCCGATCACGGAATACGGCTTTCCGCCGTCGCCGTACACGAAGGAATGAACCGTGCGGAACACCCCCGTCTTGCCGCCGCTTAGGGGCAGCGTAACGGCGGAGCTGTGCCCGTCGTCGCGCACGCGCGCGAGCATCGCCTTAAGAGCGTCAAGCGCCTCGGGCGCGAGAATCCGGGCGCATTTTCCCGACGTTTCCAAGCGATCCGCATCCAAAAAGTACTCGTACAGGTATTCGTTGGAGAGCGCCGCCAAATGCTCGTAGCGCACGTTTTGCATTTCCAGCCTTTTGTTCATCAGCTTGAGCCTCTTGTTCATGCGCACATAGGAAGCGGTGCCGATTGCCAGCCCCGCGAGAATCACGGTGAACACGGCGACGATCTCAACGCCGTAAGCGTCCATGAGCATGGAGAGGTTGAGCTTGCGGTCCGCATACATCGTGGCGTCCAAAATAAGCCGCTGCATCTGCTCGTCGCCGATGGCGCCGATCGCTTTGTTGAGGATGGAGAAAAGAAGCTCGTTTTTCTCGAAAAAGCCGATGCAGTATTCTCTGGATTCTTTTTCAAGCGGGATGGAGATAAGGTTTTTGTAGCCCTTGCGCAGCGTATAAAACGCCACGGAATAGGAGTTGCCGTAGCCGTAATCCGCTTCACCGCGGTTTACGGCGTCCAAGCTCGCCTCCCGCGTGTCGTAGTAGGTCGCGTTTTCCGCCCGCACGCCCTCCGGCAAGTCGCTTCCCCTGACCGCGGCAAAGCGCTTATCGTCCAGCCGGTCGGAATCGACCGAGGCATTTATATAAAGGATGGTTTCGCTTTTCAAAAAAGGATCGGACAGCGCCATGCCCTCGGGCGCGTAGTGGGGCGGTAGTCCCAAGAATATGTCGCAGCCGCTCACGAGGGCCTCCGCCACCGAATCCCTTATTTCGTATTCGAAACGAAGCCCCGTCATTTTGGCGATCTCGTCCACCACGAGCAGCGCGATCCCCTGCGGCACCCCGTCG
Organism: Eubacteriales bacterium; assembly: GCA_021372675.1. Classification (GTDB taxonomy): domain Bacteria; phylum Bacillota; class Clostridia; order Christensenellales; family CAG-138; genus UBA7707. The sequence goes on along the minus strand of JAJFTZ010000028.1, from coordinate 1,039 downwards.
GCGGTTCTGTACATGATGGGAGCGGCGCCATCCACGGTTACCACCCGGACGATGCCGCTTTCGGCGATATACGCCTCCTCTTCCGGCGTAAGCGTTAGGGAGCTCTCCGCCCGCGCCGAAACGGGAGCGCAAAACGCGAAAAGCACCGCCGCGAGCAGGGCGGCAGCCCATTTGTACCCTTGCTGTTTTAATTTTACGAGCACCCGTTTCCTCCCGCGTTTTCATGTTTCAATAAAAGCAATGGTATTTTATCACAGAATGTCCCGCGCACCAAGCAATATGTTGGGAAAGCCTGAAAATAAGCGCCCGCGGCGGCGCGTTTACAAGCCCCCCCTCGCGGCCGCCCGTGAAATTACGCGAAAAGCGAAGGAATATCCCTCCCCCTTGTAGAAACACACACTTGCGAAAACACGCGATAGAAATCATTCTTTTTAAATCGGGAGGAACGGAAAATGCGTTTAAACGGCAAGATTGCGCTCATCACCGGCGCCGCGGCGGGCATCGGCGCGGCGTGCGCCAAAAGATTTGCTGAGGAAGGCGCCGTCGTTTACGCGGGCGACCTTAGGCCGCTCACCTTCGAGGCTGAAAACGTGCATTTCATCAGCCTCAACGTAACGGACGTCGCAAGCTGCGAGGCCGCCGTGAAGGAAATCCTCGAAGCGCACGGCAAAATCGACATCCTCGTGAACAACGCGGGCATCACCCGCGACGCGCTCATCCAGAAGATGACCGACGAAATGTGGGACGCCGTCATCAACGTAAACCTCAAGGGCGTGTTCAACCTGACTAGGATCGTCGGCCCAAGCATGATGCTATCGGGCTACGGCTCTATCATCAGCATTTCCTCGGTCGTGGGCGAATACGGCAACATCGGCCAAACCAATTACGCCGCCACCAAGGCGGGCGTCATCGGCATGACCAAAACATGGGCGAAGGAATTCGCGCGCAAGGGCGCGAACGTCCGCTGCAACGCCATAGCGCCCGGCTACTGCATGACCGATATTTTAAAGACCGTTCCGCAGGACCTCCTCGATAAATT
>JAJFTZ010000117.1 GCA_021372675.1 Eubacteriales bacterium | reverse complement strand
TCAACCACGCCCCCAAAACCTTCGATGTCAATGTAATCAGCAGCGGCGACCCGCTGGAAATTTTCACGGATCGCGAGGGCGAGGTCATCCTTAAAAAATATTCACCCATCGGCGAGCTGGGGGATTTTGCGAAGGAGTATGCGGAGTCGCTGCATCAGGCGTTGGGGCATATCGCCATCATCTGCGATAAGGATAACGTGATCGCGGTATCGGGCGGCAGCAAGCGCGAGCTTATGGATAAGCCCGTTCACGAGGATGTTGAGGTATTGATGCGCAACCGCGAGCGCGCCGTGCGCTCCAAGGTGAAGGATGAAACGCTTTTGGGCGTTACTGCGGATGAGGAAAACGATGCCTATACCGCGCAGGTCATCGTTCCTATTATCGCCGCGGGCGACGCTATCGGCGCGGTCATGCTTTTAAGCCGCGACGACGGCACGGAGATGAGCACCATGGAGATGAAGATATGCGAGACCGCGGCGCACTTCATGGGCAAGCAAATGGAAAATTGAACAAATTAAAGAAGTGGCTGTTGCCACAAAAAAAGTGGCTGCGGCCACTTTTTTTGTGCCCTTTTTCTGCGCTGCTTCACCAAGCACAGCATGCGGTCTTGTAAAAAAGCCGGCGATGTGGGCCTTTTTTTCGGGTGTATTCTATGAACAAAAACTGAATAGTCTGTAAATTTGGCGCGCAATGCGTGCAAAGACCGTGGAATGTATGTTAAAATACATTGAAAATACGGCAAATTTCTCTAATTCGTGTTTGTGGATTTGCATCTTGGAGGGGCTTTATGCGAAAAACCGTCGCACTTGTTTTGGCTGCGCTGCTGGCGTTTGCGCTGATACCGCCTATGGAGGCACAGGCGGCCGCGGATTATAGCTGGGTGAGGGTTAAGCTCACCACAAACAATGCGACGACGCTCAGCTTTTACGCCTCGGGCTCGTATTTCATCGAGGAAAGCGGCGCGGAGTTTAAAAACGGGACGCTTACGGTGAGCGCGTCGGGTGGGCAGATGAGCGTGAGCCACTCCTCCGACGGCCTTCTTTATACGGGGAAAACCGTAACCATACGCCGGGTGAGCGTGGATCGCACGGCGGGCTATATGCAGCTCAACGGCCGCTATTACCTCGGACATTTCAAGCTGAAGGTCACGAGCAGCGGCTATATTCAGGTGGTCAACGAGGTGCCTATGGCGCACTACCTCTACGGCGTCGTGGCATTTGAAATGAACAACCTCTATCCGCTCGACGCGCTCAAGGCGCAGGCCATCGCGGCAAAGGGCTACGTGATGAACCAGATGACCGGCTCGGGCGATTACGACATCGGCGATACCTCGAACGAGCAGGTATATAAGGGCTACAGCGCAAGCTATACCAATGTGATCAACGCCGTGGATTCCACGCTCAACGAGGTGCTCACGGTGAACGGGTCGGTGCTTCGCTCCTATTTCGCCGCCAGCAACGGCGGCGAAACCAATCTGCCGAGCTATGCCTGGGCGGGGCGCAATAACAGCGGCTACGCCATCTCCATCGATGATTTCGACTTTGCCAACACCCTTTCCCTCACGGAAAAATACTACCTCCCCATCGGGGCCTTGGGCAGGTTCTATTACGAATCCAAGCTCTACGCGTTTTTGCTGGATCGCGCCGCCGCGCAGACGGGTACGGCGTTCAATTATATCGACTATATTCATGGCGCGCAGGCGTACGAGCCCGCGTGCTCCGGCTCCGTCCGCAACCTTACGCGCGGCGCCGTCACGCTCACGGCAAGCTATGTGGATGAAAGCGGCACGGTGGTCGCCCGCTTGGAGAATTTTACCGTTACGTTTAAGCTCAGCGAGCTTTATTCCTCCGGCGTTATGCCCAACGGCTCGCTTCGCATCTTCTGGGGCGAGGATAGGGGCGACGGGAATTACTATTTCTACCACGCGCGCTACGGGCACGGCGTGGGCTTAAGCCAAAGGGGCGCGGAGCAAAGGGCAAAGTCCGGTTACGACTATGCGAGCATCCTCGCGTTCTACTATCCGGGCGCAACGCTCTCTGCTTTTTACTTTGCCCCGCCAGCCGATACGGAAAACGTCAACAAGCTGCCTACGGGCGCTTATGTGACCGCCGTCACCACGGGCAGTGTCAACTTCCGCAAAAAGGCGTCCGCGAGCAGCGATAAAATCGAGAACATTCCCAAGAACACCTATGTGAGCGTGTACAGCAGCGAAAACGGGTGGGCGCGCGCCGTTTACAACGGGAACGTGGGCTACATTTCCGAGGACTATTTAAAGTATGTCGACGCGGTGCCTACGCCGAGCGCGAACGCCACGGCGCCGGGCTCGACCGCGCAGGTGACCGCTTACGGCAGGGTCACGGGAAGCGGCGTGAATTTCCGCTCATCGACCTCGTCGAGTAGTTCCTCCAACGTCATCACCAAGCTCGCTAAAAACACGGTGCTCGAGCTGTATTATACGACCGGCTCCTGGTATTACGCCTCGGTCGGCGGCACGATGGGCTATATCAGCACCTCGTATGTCGAGGTCACGGGCTACCCGGGCGCGACCGCGACGGCCACGCCCGATCCCTCCGGCTGGACGGGCGGCTTGCCCACGGCCGCGCCTACCGCCGCCATGCCCGCAGCCGCCGCCTACGGTGAAACCAACGACAGCGTGAACCTTCGCATGGGGCCCTCCACGAGCTACGACGTAATTGTAGAGCTTAAAAAGGGCGTCGCCGTGACCATTTACGGCCAGATGGGGGATTGGTACTATGCCTCGGCGGGTTCCCTTACGGGTTATCTGAGCAAGGGCTATGTGCGCGTCACCTCCTCGGCTGGCGCCGCAACGCCCACGCCGACGCCAACCGCATCCGGCGCGCAGGTTACCGTTGCCGTGGGCTATATCAACAACGGCAATACGAACTTCCGCATGGGACCGGATACCTCCTACAACATCATTCGGCCGCTCGATAAAAACACGAGCCTTTACGCGTATTCCCAAACGGGCAGCTGGTACTATGTGCTCGTGGGCGGCCAGTTCGGCTATGTGCATAAAGATTACGTCACCATTACCGGCTCCGCGACGATCGGCGCGGACGGTAAGGTCGTAGGCGTGCCGGGTACATCAGACGGCGCCATCGGCAAGGGCGTTACGACGGGCGGCGTCAACTGCCGGTCGGGTCCCTCCACATCCTATGGCTCCTACGGCACCCTTTCCAAGGGTACGGCGCTCACCTTGTACGCGGTCGAAAACGGCTGGTATAAGGTAAAGCTAAGCGACGGCAAGGTGGGCTATGTGAGCGGCAAGTACGTGAAGGTAACGGAATCCTACTCGGGCGGCACCGGTACGGCCGCAAGCGGCGCGGAGGGCCAAACCGTGATTGGCGAAGGCGTCACCACGGGCGCGGTCAATTTCAGAACCGGCCCGAGCACCACCGCGAAAAAGATCGTGCAGCTCAAAAAAGGCGTGAAGATCACGCTGTACGCGCTCCAAAACGGCTGGTACGAGGCTTCGTATAACGGCACGCGCGGCTACCTTTCCGCGAGCTATGTAAAGGTGACCTCCAACACCGCAAACGCGTCGAGCGCCGTGCAGGGCTCGAGCGCCGCCACGGGCGGCATGCTCACGCTCGCCGCCGGCAAGGCGACGGGCACGGTCAATTTTAGGCTTGCGGCCAACACGAACGCCAAGGTGCTCGCTATGCTGAAATCCGGCGAGACCTTCCAAATACTCGGGCAGTCGGGCGATTGGTATTATGCGCTCCATCAAGGCACGGCGGGCTTTATCAATAAGGCCTACGCGGCTGTGACCTCCTCGGGCAGCGCGGGCATCCCCGCGGTCGGCGCGAGCCAAACGGCGAAAAGCGCCGTCACCACCGCGCAGGTGAATTTACGCGCGGGCGCGACCGTTTCCGCGGCGGTGCTGCAGCTTTTAAGCAAGGGCACGAGCGCCACGGTCTATCTGCGCGCGGACGGCTGGTATTTGATGAGCTGCGGCGGCAAGATAGGCTACGCCGTGCAGGATTATGTGAAGGTAACGTAGACAAATTGCGGGCACGCGCCCGTAGAGATCATAAATAGGGGCCGCGGCGTGTTTATAGCGTAGGTTATTTTTCCCTGAGCTTTTCCTCGAGCGCGGCGATGCGCGCCTGCAAACGCTTAAGCTCGATCTCAACGGGGTCGGGCATGTGGATCTGGTCGAGATCGGAGCTCCAGCTTTCCTTTCGCTCCGCGTCGATCCTCTGCGCCGCGGGCGGGCTGTCCCCGATGGCGGGGCAGCTCCCGAGCAAATTGCATTCGGGCCTTCCGTCCGCGCAGGCCGGCATGCCGGTTTCCGTGAACGGACACGCGGACAGCTTCACCACGCGCCCCGGTACGCCCACGACGGTCGCGCCGACGGGTACCTCCTTCAGCACCACCGCGCCCGCGCCGATCTTGGAGCAGTCGCCTACCTTGAAGGGGCCGAGCACCTTCGCGCCCGAGGAAATAGTCACATGGCTGCCGATAGTGGGGTGGCGTTTGCCGGTATCCTTGCCGGTGCCGCCGAGCGTTACGCCCTGATAAATGGTGACATCGTCGCCCACAACCGCCGTTTCGCCGATCACCACGCCCATGCCGTGGTCGATGAACACCCTGTCGCCTAAGATCGCGGCGGGGTGTATTTCAATGCCCGTGGCGGCGCGGCTCCACTGGGAGAAGATGCGCGCGATCAGCTTGAGGCCGTGCATATGCAGAAAGTGCGCGAGCCTGTGGCTGCGCACGGCGCGAAAGCCAGGGTAGCACAGGAATACCTCGAGCGCATTCCTCGCGGCGGGATCGCGCTCGAGCACGCAGCGTATATCGCTTTTGAGCCTTTTAAACATGCTCTGCCTTTCGCTTTGTTTTTGTAAGAATACATTATATTCATGCCCGGCGGGTTTTGTCAAGAAAACGTGGGTAAAGATAAGGCCATAAAAAAGCGGATATCCCGCATCTGGAATACCCGCTTTAGCCTAATTGCCGTTTACCCGTTCATCTCGTTCACCACGCCCACGAACACGGGCATGCCGCTTACATACACGATGTAGAGAAAGGGCCTGTTGAGGATCATCTCCGCCTTGTCGACCGGCATGCCGGCGCCCGCAAATCCGATCTCCGTATAGCTCGCCGCCTCGATACCGTCCTCGTTCACGGCGATTTTGCTCCCCTGCCTCACGCTGCTTAAAAAGAGTTGCTCGCTCGTCGTAAAGCCGGAAAAATCCGCAATCTCGCTCGAGAACGCGTCGGAGACGCCCAAGCCTTTCAGCGTATCTCCAAGGTCGAGCTCCACGGCGTAGTCGAACTTGGGGATGCTCCACGTGATCTCGCCGAAGCCGTTCTCTTCCTGCGTGCCGTTTAAGATCGGCTCGAAAAGCGTTTTGTCGCGAAGGATATCCTCGGGCGCGATACCTTCGTTTGGCAGCACGAAACGGATGCTTCCGTTTTTGAGTTGGATGGACGCCGCCGTAAATTGATCCGTAACGCTGAAGCCGCCCGAACGCGTGCCGTTTAGAAAATCGGCCTGCACGGTATTTCCGCCGGCGTTATAAAAATCCGCGGCGGCGGTGTTTTCCTCGCTGAAGCGTGAGATCCATTGATCCTTATAATAGAGCGTGTTGATGAGCGCCATCAGCGTTTGCGGGTCGAGCTCAAAGCTTTCCGGATCGCCGCCGAGAAGGCCGTTGGTGCGGTCGCTGATCCAGTCCGCGATCTGCTTCTTATAGGCCGTGCCGGTGAAATCGGCCGCGATGCATTCGGCATAATAGGCTTCGGAAAGGGCATTTAAGGTGCTTTGGTCGAATTGGGCGCGGCCGTCGAGCCAAGCGGAATTGTAGGTTTTGAAGCTGCCGTATTCGTTTTCAAAGTAGAGCTGCCGAAAAAGCTTGGCGGTTTCGCTCTTGAGGAGCGTTTCGTCCGCGCCGAGCGCGGATAAAAGCTGCGCTTTGGTGTTCCCGCGCGCGCCCTCTGCCGCCATGGCGAGCGCAAAGAAAAGGCTCATGGGGGAGACGAGCGCGTTTTTCCCCTCGGTATCGTTGAGCGCAAGCACGGCGCTTTTCGCGCAAAAGCTTCGCGCCGCCTCGAGGTAGCTTTCGTCGATCTCCTCGCGCCCGCCGAAGTCGTTAAAACTGCGGGGCTTAGGATATTCCGGCGCGGAAAGCACCTTGCCGGGGGCATTTAACAGGGCGTTTGGTTTTTTCCCATCGGGCGTGACGGGATTGGCCGGCGCGCAGGAAATGAGCAGCATAGCCGCCAGAAAAAGCGGGATGAGCTTCAAGCGTTTCATACAATACCTCCTAATGGTCGCTACTAACTAAACGCTTGTATGCTTATTGCGGTTCCTCTGTTCGAGCCTCATAAGCTTCGCGATCTCAAATAAGGTCAGTATCCTCTTTCTACACTGAATAGCTCTTCGCATCCGGTAAGCTTTTGACCGTCATAGCGAAACCTTATGACATAAGGCATGCAGAACCAGATTTTTTTGAACCAATCGCACCCTAACGAGGGATCGTAATAGTTCATGATGGTGCTTAGCGCCGTTCCGTGCGTTCCGACGACGATGCTCTTGTTCGCGTGCGATCCGAGAATATCCTTTACAGCTTCGATGTTGCGCTTTTGGACGCGCATAAGAGGCTCTCCGCCTTCTTCGCAAAAGCTGAAATCGCTCCACCGTTTTTCCAAAATGCCTTCGGCGTTGGCGTCTTTCCCTCTTTCCCGCTCGCGAAGCCTTTCATCCGTTGCGATTTCCAGTTTAAAAAGCCTCGCGCAATCGGCAATCGTGTCTACGCTTCTCTTGTACGGGCTGGAAACAAACATGTCTATCGGGATATTTGCAAACAAAGCCGAAAGCTCCATGCTGTCGCGCATCCCGAGCGGCGTCAGCGGCCGCGTTCTGTCGTCCGGCCAATCGACGGCCGGCTGAGCGTGGCGCACAAAATAAAGGTCCGTCATTTATGCACCTCCGCTATTCGAACTTGATAAGCTCCACGTCCGCCATATTGAAGATGCGCACGGAGAACTCGTCGGGGTAGCCCTCGCCGTAGATCACGCGGGAGATGCCGGAGTTTACGATCATCTTCGCGCAGATCACGCAGGGCTGGTGCGTGCAGTACATGGTGGCGCCCTCTATGCTTATGCCGAGCTTCGCCGCCTGTATGATGGCGTTTTGCTCCGCGTGGATAGCATAGCAAAGCTCGTGCTGCGTGCCGGAGGGGATGTTGAGCTTGCGCCGCATGCACTCGCCGCGCTCCACGCAGCTTTCTACCCCCGCGGGCGCGCCGTTGTAGCCGGTGGTGACGATGCGCTTGTTGCGCACGATCACCGCGCCGATCTTGCGGTTTTCCTGATAGCAGCTCGACCACGCGCCGATGGTTTTCGCAAGCTCCATGAAGCGTTTGTCCCATTTCGTCCATTCCTGCATCGCACTTACCCCCCATATATCCCGCTGCCCGCGCTTTATTGCATGAATTATACCACGATCAGCCAAATTATGTTAAGACGTGCCCGAGCATTTTCTTCCTTTAAGAAATTGCGAAACAAATGTGAAAAAATACCGCAGACGGTTGAAAAGGACGGCCGAACGCGCTATGATATCAACTGTGTTAGCACTCGGAATTCGAGAGTGCTAACAAACCCCGCAATCCATACTTTACCATATATGTAAGGAGGCTACATCAACATGAAACTCAAACCCCTCGCGGATCGCGTCGTTCTCAAGACCATCGAGGCCGAGGAAACCACCAAGAGCGGCATCATCCTGACCGGCAGCGCCAAGGAAAAGCCGCAGGTATCCGAAGTGATCGCCGTAGGCCCCGGCGGCGTCGTGGAGGGCAAGGAGATCACCATGTACGTCAACGTGGGCGACAAGGTGATCTTAAGCAAGTACTCCGGCACCGAGATCAAGCTCGACGGGCAGGAATACACCGTCGTGCGCCAGAACGACATTCTTGCGGTCGTAGAGTAAATAAGGAGGAAGCAGCAAAATGGCAAAGCAGATCAAATACGGCGAGGACGCGCGCCGCGCACTTGAAAAGGGCATGAACGCCCTCGCGGATACCGTGAAGATCACCCTTGGGCCCAAGGGCAGGAACGTTGTGCTCGATAAGAAATACGGCGCTCCCCTCATCGTGAACGACGGCGTGACCATCGCCAAGGAGATCGAGCTCGAGGATCCGTTTGAAAACATGGGCGCGCAGCTCATCAAGGAAGTCGCCACCAAAACCAACGACGTCGCGGGCGACGGCACCACCACCGCCACGCTGTTTGCGCAGGCCATGATCCGCGAAGGCATGAAAAACGTGGTCGCGGGCGCGAACCCCATGGTTTTGAAGCGCGGCATCGAGGCCGCCGTGGAAGAGGCGGTCAACGGCCTCAAGGAACTGAGCAAGCCCGTTGAAAACAAGCAGGCCATCGCGCAGGTCGCGGCTATTTCCGCCGGCGACGAGGCGATCGGCACGCTCATCAGCGACGCCATGGAAAAGGTCGGCAACGACGGCGTCATCACCGTGGAAGAGAGCAAGACCATGAAGACCGAGCTTAAGGTCGTAGAGGGCATGCAGTTCGACCGCGGCTACGCCTCCGCCTACATGGTGACCGATACCGAAAAAATGGAAGCGGTGCTCGACAACCCCTACATCCTCATCACCGATAAAAAAATATCGAACATTCAGGAAGTGCTCCCCATTCTCGAAGTGGTGGTGCAGCAGGGCCGCAAGCTCCTCATCATCGCGGACGACGTGGAGGGCGAGGCGCTCGCCACCCTTATCGTGAATAAGCTGCGCGGCACGTTCACCTGCGTTGCGGTCAAGGCCCCGGGCTTTGGCGACAGGCGCAAGGCCATGCTCGAGGATATCGCCATTCTCACCGGCGGTCAAGTCATTTCCGAGGAGCTCGGCTTCGACCTTAAGGAGGCCAAAGTCGACATGCTCGGCAACGCCCGCCAGATCAAGGTCGATAAGGAAAACACCACCATCGTGGAGGGCGCGGGCGACGCGAGCGCCATCAAAGCGCGCATCGCCTCCATCCGCGCGCAGATCGAGGAGACCACCTCCGATTACGACCGCGAAAAGCTACAGGAGCGGCTTGCAAAGCTCGCGGGCGGCGTAGCCGTTGTCGCCGTAGGCGCGGCCACCGAGGTGGAAATGAAGGACGTCAAGCTCCGTATCGAGGATGCGCTCAACGCGACCCGCGCGGCCGTGGAAGAGGGCATCGTGCCGGGCGGCGGCGTCGCGTTCATCAATGTGATCGACAGGGTCAGGGCGCTCACGCAAAAGGCCGAGGGCGACGAAAAGACCGGCATCAACATCGTGGTGCGCGCGCTCGAGGAGCCCGTTCGCCAGATTTCCGCAAACGCGGGCCTCGAGGGCTCCGTGATCGTCGATACCATCCGCAAGGCCAACAAGCCCGGCTACGGCTTCGACGCGCGCAAGCTCGAGTACTGCATGATGACCGAGCACGGCATCATCGACCCGACCAAGGTTTCGAGGAGCGCGCTCCAAAACGCGGCCTCCATCGCGGCGATGGTGCTCACCACCGAAAGCCTCGTATGCGACATCCCCACCCCGCCGGCGGCTCCGGGCGGCGCTCCGGGCGGCATGGGCGGCATGGACGGCATGTATTAAGGCT
>JAJFTZ010000019.1 GCA_021372675.1 Eubacteriales bacterium | reverse complement strand
ATGCTGACCACCCTCCGTATCGCGGAGGAGTTCAACATCCTGTTCACGCTCGATCACGCGTGGGGCGCAAGCGATTTTTTGGATGAAATTTGCTCGGCTAAAAACCTCGTAGGCGTTATATTCGGGCCTACCGGCGTTCCGCTCCTGCCGGGCGAGTGTGGGAAGGTAGATATCGAATGCCTTGCGGAGCTTGACCGCCGCGGCGTGACCTGCGCGATTATGACGGACGGGCCGATCATGAGCCCGGAGCTTATCGTCGTACAGGCGGGCGAAGCGGTGCGCACCGGCACGCCGCACGAGCGGGCGCTCCTCATGCTCACCAGAAACGCGGCCAGAATCGCCGGGCTCGAGGATCGCCTCGGTGCGCTCGAGCCCGGCAAGGACGCCGATATCGCGTTTTTCCGCGGCACACCCGCGCTCGACCCATCCGCCCGCTGCGTGCGGACCATCCTCAACGGAAAAACCGTATTTGCGGAATAGCTTGCGTCGGGGCCTGAATTTGGAACGAAACCCCCGGACGTTTCAAATGACGGCCCCTTTTTTCGCCAAAGGCGCCCAAAAGCGGCGCTTTTTATCTTATTCGCCCGAGTTTTCGGCTTTTCCGCCGTTTTCATACGCCTGCGGGTTTGCAGGCGCTTATGCATCCAAGCGCATTCTCGGCTGAGAGCGCGCTTTTTTATTTGGGGGATCGGATGGCAGGCGTATGCCGTATTTTGACGGTAAATAAGCATTCCTTTGAAGTAAAGCATTTTTTGGGGTTTCCTCAAATATAAAATAATGCAAGAAATATTGCAAAAAAGCAAAATTCATCTAGGCTATTCTATTTATTATGCTATAATGAAGAGACGATGAATAGAGGCGGGAGAATTCACACTTGGAAAAGGCGATTACTTCTCTGGCATTAGAAGAAAACCTGTCGCGTACGCTGAACAAAGTGGAGCCGATTCCTCCGGAGCAGCAATGGCTGGCCGAGCTTTCGTCTTCAACTTGGGGAATTCATAACAGGGCGAAAGAGTTTTTAACGGAATTGAACCACAAATTCCGAAATGACAAGCATGTGATCGATCTGTTGCACAGCATATGTCTTGAGGATTTCTGGTTTTATCATGCGCTTCCCGAGTCGGAACACGCGCTCACGGTGCTGGTCGACATTTTCGAAGGGCTGCTGGCCTCCGTAAAAAAAGACGCCGACAGAGAGTTTCTGGTGACCACGCTTATCCAGCTTATGGATCGCCTGTCAACGAAAAGCGGCTTTTCAAAATCTATTATTTCACGTTGCTTTTCCATCATAGAAGCGGATATCCCGCAGCATGAAGAGATTTATATAAGAATTTCAGGTTATTTTAAGGCATGCTTCGACAGGCTTGCGCGGTATGAGCAATTTCTGCCTACCATCATGCGGCTTACTTCGTATATTCTCGGGCGCTGCTATAACTATTGGGAGGAAACGTCGAAAGCGGAAGCGTGGTTCCAATCGAAACGGCATCTTTTTACCGTTATGGATGCAGAACAGCTCCAACAAATCGGAGCCCCGTTTTTCGCGCATTTGCGCGGCGAACTGAAGCGCGCGGTCACTTGGGAAGACCTTGGCCGCGTCATGTTTTTCAAGGACATCGCCAACCACTTCCGAGGCTTTACGAAGGAAATCGTTTCCAGCCTTGAAACCATCCATTACCTTTATTATCTTCTGCATCTCCCGGGGATGTTCAGCCTTTACGACCACCTGCTGTACGACATGAACCGAAATCTCCGCAGCGTTTTTAAGGAGCTGGAGCCGGAATCCATTCCCGCCTTTCTGGACGCTATTTTTGAGGAGCTTGAGGAACTAAAAGCGGAGCATGCCAGAACGGTGCTGGATTGTATCGCGACGCTCGGAAAAGAAGTGCTTGACTCAAAACACAGGGCGGGGGTATCGCACTTTATAAAACGGCTGCTCCAGTTCGGCTTCAACCATCCGGGCCAAATCGGTATCAACAGCGACTGGCAGGTGATGGTGAACCCCAACCACGTCAAGAATATCCGCGTGTTTTTAGAGATCGTCGGAAAAGACCCTTTCGCCATGCGGGAGCTTATCAACACGCTGATCGTCGAATTGAAGCTGGGCGGTATCTACATTTCGGATACGGACCTTTTCCAGCGCGATGTAACGAAGCTGCTTAATTCGGACGTCGCTCCCGTTTACCGGGAAATAAAGCAGCTCACCCGCATTTTCCCCGTGTTTTTTCAGGATATAGGCGCCGAGGGAAAGCTTAGAAAGGTAACGACCGCCATCGACGGCCTTTCCCTGCGAAAGGATCGTCTTATCCATTTTTTACGCGTGCAAATCCATGTGGAAAGCAACAACACCAACGTTTTGCTTACCAGAAGAATCATCCAATATTGGTATGACGGCGATAAGCAACCGCTCCGGGAGCTTTTGCCCGAAGAGCTTTACCATACGCTTGAGGAAGACCGCGAATGGCGCGAAAATGCGCATACCGCCCTAAAGGGCTTATGCGAAAGGCATTCCCTCTCGTTTGAGGAGCTGCTGAAGCTGGATATCGAAAGCTTGGAAAAAATGGAGCGCCCCGACGACGACGGCACAAACGCGCATTGGAACAAGGTCGTCGATATCCTGCAGATTTATAATCTTTTGCTTGAGAAATACTCCTTTGAAACGGAAAACGTTATCGCGCTTGTAGAAAAGGCGCGCTTTTTCAGCAAGGACGATCTGGAGCAGCTCGCTTCCGATCTGCGTAACGCGCGCGACGGGCAGGCGATCGCGCTTCTGTACAAAATGATGAACCATCTGAAATCCGTGATCCTGAGCCCCGAGAGAACGGAAGCGTTTGAGAACATTCAATACAAACGCCACATCGCGGCGGGAATACCCTCGACCTACGGTCAGTATAAGGAGCCGAAGTTTGAGGCGCTCGGGCTGATGTACCGTCTGGAGCGCGTGGTTTCAAAGCTGATGGCGGGCGTGCTCGGCGCCGTTTCGCACGAGTACATCACGGCAAAAACCTTAAGGCAGATCTACGACGTGCTGCTGCTGTTCCGGGAAGGGCTCGCTTTGGATGGAATTTACGATCAAAGCTTGAATTCCCATCTGGAAATGTTCAAGTACAGCCTGACGTCGCCCAGCTTTTCCCTGAGCCAGTACATCAATATTTTCCAATTTATCGGGCAGGATGTCAGCCAGATCATCAAAGGCTATTTTCTCAATGTCTACGAGCGGCCGCTCGCGGTCATCGTCCCGCAGGTGCTTGTCGGGCAAAACGTGCCCCCGGAGCAATGCACAAGGGAAAGAATTCAAATGGAGAAGGAGAATTTCTTCCGCGACATCCTATCCTCCACGTTTCTGGTGCAGGAGCTCGATTTGTTCATCACGAACGTCACCAGCACGCTCCGCAGCATGGTGGACAGCTATTCCAACAGCTTTATCGAAAACATGCTGACCTACGATCCCGACCTTACCTTCAGCTTGCTTTCGCAGGATACGAGCGAGTTGGACAACCCGATCTTTCTCGGCGCGAAGGCATTTTTCCTAAAGAAGCTTTCCGCCTACGGATTTCCTGTGCCTCCGGGGTTCGTTATCACAACGGAGGCGTTTCGGCACATCGAGCCGCTCTACGCCAACCGCTATATGCAGGGGGACTTCGTAAAGGCCATCGAGCAGTCGATCGCCGCCATAGAGCGCCAAACGGGGAGAAACTTCGGCGACCCGTCGAACCCCTTGTTTTTCTCGGTGCGCTCAGGTTCTTTTATCTCTTTTCCGGGCGCCATGAAAACCTTCCTCAACGTTGGAATGAACGATACCATCACAAAGGCCTGGGCCGCTTCCGAGCCGTTCGGCTGGACGGCTTGGGACTGCTACAGGCGCTTCCTGCAAAGCTGGGGCATGTCGTTCGGCGTCGATCGCGACACGTTCGATAAAATTATGCTTGAACATAAAAAGCGTAACGGCGTTGAATTGAAAATACAATTTACCAAGGAGCAGATGCGGAAAATCGCGTTGGATTACAAAAAGGCCGTTCTGGATCATGGCGTTCACATCGAAGCCGAGCCCATAGAGCAGCTGAAGGTCGCGATCCGCTGCGTTCTGGATTCATGGACCTCCGAAAGCTCGAAAACCTTCAGGGATTATATGCAAATCGCCAATGAGTGGGGCACCGCGGTGCTGGTGCAGAAAATGGTGCTCGGCAACCTGTCCGGGGCTTCGGGGACGGGCGTCGTTTTTACCAGCAGCCCGCTCAAGGATTACGCAAGCATCAATCTGTACGGTGATTTCGCGGTGTGCAGCCAAGGCGAGGATGTTGTATCGGGGCTTGTCAATACGCTGCCGATCTCCGAAACGCAGCGCAAAAAGCAGTACAACGGGGATGTCTCGCTGGAATCCGCGTTCCCGCAGGTATATCAGACCCTGTATCAATACGCGAGGCAGCTTATTGAGCAGCATGGTTTTGTGCATCAGGAAATAGAGTTTACCTTTGAGGACGATGATCCGGCGAGGCTATATATCCTGCAGACGCGCAACCAAAAGGTGAACAGCCACAAAAGCACCCGCTATTTTACGGTTCCCGCGCATGAAATGAAGCTTATCGGCCGCGGAATCGGGGTCAGCGGCGGCGCCCTCTCCGGCCTTGCCGCCTTCGATATGGAGGATATGAACCGGCTGAAGGAGGCGTATCCTGACGCCGCGCTTATCCTGATTCGGCCCGATACCGTCCCGGACGATATCCCCATGCTTTTTGTTTGCGACGGGCTTGTTACCGCCAAAGGAGGAAGCACGTCGCACGCGGCGGTGACCGCCGTGGGGTTGGGCAAGGTATGCATCGTAAAATGCAATGGGCTTCAGGTCAGAGAATCGGAAAAGATGTGCACGCTGAACGGATGCGTGGTTCGGGCCGGAGACGCAATTTCTATCGACGGAGAACATGGCAGCATCTATGAAGGCAGCTATGGAATCATAGAAAAATAACAGAGTCAGGGAGGCTTTCGCTTTGGAGATCAGATTGAAGGGCAAAAGAATTTTAGGCATCAACGGCATCGGGAGAATCGGAAAACTCGCGCTTTGGAACAACCTGCACCAGAAATACTACGATGGTATTGTGCTGAATGCGGGCCGCGAAATCGGGAAAACGCTCGAGGATGCGCTTGCCTACCTCACGACGGACTCCACCTACGGTACCTTGGATAAGTTTATGTACGGCTACACGGGTCAAACCTGCGAGGCAAAAATACTCGACCGCGCCGAAGGCCTGTTTGAGCTGTGCGGCATGCCGATCAAGCTGCTCACAGCCGCCAGAAATCCCCGGGATATCCAGTGGGCGAAGGAGGAAGTAAGGCTCGTTATCGACTGCACGGGAACGTTTTTAGACCCCATGCTTCCCGCGGATCATCCCAAGGGCAGCCTGCGCGGGCATCTGGAAGCCGGCGCGGAAAAGGTGATCATCAGCGCGCCGTTCAAGCTTAAGGATGTAACTCATGCGCTGCCGGAGGATTGCGCCACCTTCGTTTACGGCGTAAACCACTCCGCCTATAACCCCCTGAAGCACAATCTCGTTTCGGCGGCAAGCTGCACGACCACTGGGCTGGCGCATATGGTAAAGCCGCTCGTGGATACAAAAGAAACCACCGACATCATAACCGCCTCCATGACCACGGTGCATGCCGCGACGAACAACCAAAGCATTCTGGACGCGCCGCCCAAGGCGGGAAGCAAGGATTTACGACGCAACCGCGCGGTATTCAACAACCTGATACCCACTTCGACGGGGGCGGCGATCGCGCTTGAGGAGATCATCCCCGAAATCAAAAGGGTCGGCTTCATGGCGGATTCCATCCGTGTGCCGACCAGCACGGTTTCGCTGATCTCGCTCAATCTCACCTTCCATACGATCTACGACGAGAGCGGCAACCCCATCATTACCAGAGAGTTCATCAACGATATTTACAAACAGGCCGCCGCAGGCGCGCACAAGGATTTGCTTATTTTCAGCGAGCGGCAGAACGTATCCACCGATCTGATCGGCACCCGCGCCGCCGTAGTGATCGAGGGGCTTGAAAACCACACGAGAACCGGCTTTTTGAAGCTCGGTGCGGAAATGCTGCGCCGCCATGCTTTTCAGGCCGATGCGGATATGAACATCCCGGTAACGCATGCCAAAATATTCGGCTGGTACGACAACGAATTCGGCTGTTACGTCAATTGCATGGGAAGGCTCTCAAAGTATATCAGCAAAAACCTGTACTGACGGACGGGCCCTTTTATGGGCCGGTGGAATTGAATCGGCCGCTATTTGGAACAAAAGCTGAACGTTCCGAATAGCGGCCCTTATCTTTTTAATTTGCCCGCGCCGTGAAGGCTGGCTTCCGATAGGAGCGGCCCCGCCCTAAAGGCTAGGCCGTGCGCCCGGTCTCCTTCTCCCCGCCCGTCGCCCATATGCCGAATAAGGCCGTCGGCACGCATAAAAGTATGAGCGCGAGTACGGGCAGGAAAAAGCTGCCCGCCGCGTCATATAGCGAGCCCAGCAGCGCGGGCGCCGGTGCGGCCAGAAGATATCCGACGCACTGGGAGAAAGCGGATATCCCGGCGGTCTCCCGCCGGTCCCGGCCGCGGATTGTGATCATCGTCAGCGCAAAGCTCAGGCTGAGTCCGCTGGCGAGCCCCAGCAGTATAACGCTCAGGACCCGCCCCCATGCCGGCAGCGGGGCCCGAAGCAGAAGGGAAAAGCCGACGGCATAGATAACGCCGCAGAGGAGGGCCAGCCGGCCCCTTTTTTTGGGAAACCGCTGCAGCAGGATAGGCATGAGAAAATTTGTGCTCAGACTGACCAATTGCATCAGCAGCATCAACAGGCCCATATCCTCTTTTGCCGCGCCGCACTCGAGCAGCGTGGATGGAAGCCATGCGATCATACAGAAAAACAAGGCCGATTGCAGTGCCATGAAAAGCGCTATACACCGGTTGACCCTGCTCTTTGCGACCTCCCTGAGCGACATGCTTTGCGTTTGCTCGCGTTTCGCAAAACCCTGCCGCGCAGCGAGGAGCCACGCGGGGATGGCGAGCACGGGCAAAACGGCAAAGGCCGCCAAGGCGTTGCCCCATCCCCCTATGGCGTCGGAGAGAGGCACGCAAAAGCCCGCGGACAGCGCCGATAAAAGCGTCATGGACATAGTGTAGACGCCCATCGCCACGCCGATCCGCTCCGGGAAGTTTGCCCGTAGGAATACCGGGATCGTCACGTTCAGTATGCCTATCCCAAGGCCGATCAGACCTGTTCCGAGGAGCAGGCCGCTTATTCCCGCGTAGGAGCGCAGAAAAATACCCGTGAACGACAGCCCGAGGCAGGCGGGAATGAGCGTCTTATCGCCGGCTCTGTTCAATAGCCTCCCCGCAAAGGGGGAAACGGCGCCGAAGATCAGCAGGGGAATGGTTGTAAGAAGCCCCGCAAACCCTGCGCTCAGGCCAAGGGATGCCTTGATCTGGAAAACGAGGGGGCCTACCGGGCTCATAGGCGAGCGCATGCTGAAGCAAACCAACACAAGGCCCGCCCAAAGGACGATTCCCTTTTTACTTTTTAACTGCATTTCGTACGTGCCTCAGCGCTTGCTATTTTATGATACGGCCGTTTTTTCGGCCGGGACGAGTACGCAATGCCCCGGCGGCAAAAACAGCTTTTGCGCCATGGCGGCCCGCCCGCCCTGCGCATGTGCCGCCCCGCCCGACCTCGGCGTTATGCGTTACTCAACAAATAAATCAAATATAGCGCCCATTTCCCCGGCAGTCAATACCCGTTACCGTTGGATTGGGGCCGGAATTTAGAGTGAAAGGGAATTGTTATGCCGTATGCGGCGGCGCTTAGCTTTTCGAGGCCGCTTGTATAAACGCTGCCATCCTCTGCAAATACTTCATTTCGAGGTGATTTTATGCCCAAAGACAGCCAGCTCGACCCCAAAGGCATACGCAAACGAAAAGCCAAGGGCGGCCCCACGCTTGCGCAAAGCGCGCTTGACGGCGAGAGCCGAAACGGGAAGAAGCAATCCGGCAGCCGCCACAAACCCGGAAAGGATAAATAGCGGAGGTAAAGCACATGGATAAAGCAGGCATGCGGCGCCCCGACCCGAAAGAACCGCACGGCACCGAAAACGATCAAAAAGCGCATTTCCCCAAAAACGACGTGCGTCCCGTGCCGGAGCTGCAGGGGAAGGCTAAGTCGTCCGGCAAAAAAGCAAGGCCAATAAAGTGATGAAAGCCGCCCAACGGGGCGGCTTTCCCCTGCCCGCCGCGGGGTGCCCCGCGGGGGAACGCGGGGACCGGCAGCCGTAAAAGCCGATTTGCGCGGCATTGGCTTTTGCAGGGGCCTTCTTTATGATAGGATAGGTATATTGCCGGTGCCGCGCGGCGAGGGGCAAAGGAATTTTGCGGCATGCGCACTGAGCGGGAGGGGTGGTTATGAACCAAGATGAATTTTTCATGCGGGAGGCGATCCGCCTATCCGAGCTTGCCGTGGAGCACGGGAACGAGCCCTTCGGCGCGGTGCTCGTAAAGGACGGGGCGATCGCATATTCCAACGAAAATCAAATCTATACGGGCTTTGACCCCACCTTCCACGCGGAGGCGGGGCTCTTAAGAAGCTTCTGCGCTGAAACGCATATAACGGATTTAAGCGCGTACACGCTGTATTCGAGCTGCGAGCCGTGCTTCATGTGCTGCGGCGCCATGGTGTGGACGAAGCTAGGCCGCTTGGTATACGCGGTAAGCGATATGGAACTATGCGATATCTTAGGTGAAAAAGGCGCCGCGTGCTGCCGGATCGTGTTCGAAAACTCCGCATGGAAGCCCCGGGTGACCTCCGGCGTCCTTCGCGAAGAAAGCTTGGAAATCCTGACGCGCTACTTCAAAAAGCACGCGAAGGGGTAATTGCGGGCAAAGGCTTTCCTTATTTTAATATAAAATCGTTCGCGGCATTGTACCTTGGTACGATGCCGCGTTTCTTTTTCCATGCTATTTTTAAGGTAATATGGTATAAATGGAGGAAAAATATCGTGAAAGCAGCGAAAAAGATACTTTCCCTTGCGTTGGCCGCTTGTATGGCGTTCCTGCTGCTGCCGCTTTCTGCGCTGGCGGATAGCCCGCCGGTCTGTGAGATCGGCGCAACCCCGTACTATAGCCTTGACGGTGCGCTTGAATATGCGCTTGCGTCGTCGACCGATACGCCAACGACCATCAGGTTATTGGATGATATTTCCTATGAGGGCGGCATAAAAGTTGAAAACAAAACCGTTACCTTCGACCTGAACGGGTTTAATCTGGAAGTGGAAAACGACGAAGGCGACGGCATGGAGGTCGGTACGGGCGGCGTTGTGACTTTCACGGGATATGATGAAGAGAAAGGCAACGAGTTCTATGTTGAAGGCGCCGCTTTTAACGCTGGCGTATATGCCCACGACGGTGGACGGGCGACCGTGAGCCGCGCAGAGGGGTTTGTAGGCGCTTTTGCGGAGTGCGGCGGCGAGATCACCGTTCTCGACGGGGTTTGGGGTATCTTCGGTGTGCGCGCTTCCGGCAGCGGCGCGAAGGTGACCGTGAACGGCAGCGTGAAGGCAGAAGGGGGATCCGGGGGCGGCGCGGCCGGCGTTGCAGTAGATAGCGGCGGGCAGGTTATCATAAACGGCGACTTAGAGGTAAGCGACGAATCGGTTTTAGGAGTTCAGGCGATTGACAAACCTTCCGATTCCACTTCTTCAACGGTATATATCAACGGCGTGTTTACCGTGGACGAAGAAGAAGAATCGATAAGTGAATATATAGAGTGGTTCGGAGGCGCAAACGACGACGGCGGCGGGCTGGAAGGGGAGTATCTGCATTACACGGATGGGCATAGCCACGTCTACATGGTGGCGGCCTGCGTGATCGGTACGACCGTGTACGTTGCGCTTGACGAGGCACTGAGCGTGGCGCTTGATGCGCCGGCCGGCACGCCAACGACTATCAAGCTGCTGCGGGATATCGACTATTACAGGTGCCTTGTAGTTGTAGATAAAACCATCACCTTCGATCTCAACGGGCATGAGCTAAATGTTATGGCCAGCGGCGATGGCGTGCACGGTTTGGAAGTCGGCGCAGGCGGCGTTGTAAATATCACCGGGGATACCGGCGAAGGATATAGTGCGCTCGATGTTCACAGTTCGGGGGGCTACGGTGTGTACGCCCACAACGGCGGGCAGGTGGCTGTGACGCGTGCGGGGGGCCTGCTTGGAGGCGTGTGGGCTGATGGCGGCGCTATCGTGGGTATAAGGTCGGAGGCCTACGGCACCAATGTCGGCGTGGCTGTGAGCGGCGGCAGCACGGTGACCGTCGGCGGCGAAATCAGTACAACCGGGTACGGGACTTACATTATGCTGGGGACGACCCCGAAAAGTATAAACCAAGGCGTGCCGGATGCCGCGCCCTATGAAACCTATTTGGTCTATTCCGATGGAAGCAACACCGTTCGCGTGAAAACGGACGCGGTCTGTAAACTGAGCATAGTCACTCCATCGGATGGTACGTATACCTCCTTATATAATACGCTCGGCAAAGCGCTCAACGAGGTGACTTCTTCGATCGCGGGCTCGAAGGCAACCATTACGCTGTTTGCGGATATCGAGCACCCTTATGGCATTGAAGTTTACAACAAAACCATTACCTTCAACCTTAACGGGCATACGCTCAATATGACGAGCGATGAGTGGGACGGCTTGTATGTCGGCATGGGCGGCGTTGTGAACATCGCGGGAGACGGCGAATTCAACGTTAAAAGCACCGGTTTGGGATGCGGCGTACTCGCGGTGAACGGCGGGCAGGCGACCGTCACCAACGCGGTGTCGAGCAACGGCACAGGCGCCGCGGCGGAAGGCGAAGGCAGTAAAGTCGTGGTTATGGGGAACGTCACAGGTGCGGACGGCATAGGCGCCCCCGCGGGCACGGAGGTTATCGTTCACGGAAATGTTACCGCGTTGGACGCAGACGGCTGGGGCGTGTACGCCTCCGACGGCGGCTTGGCGGTGATAGACGGCACGATCACCGTGCAGGATGAGGGCGTTTATATCGAGCTGAGTGTCGGCGAAACTTTTCTTCCGCTTGACCCTGATAACGGCGTGCCTATGACAACAGGCACCTACGCGGGCTATCTGCGCTATACCGAGGGAACCAACCACGTTTATGTGAAGGTTTTCAAAAACGCCACCCTTAACCCTGCAACCGCAGCATTCAACAAAAACCCGTCCAAACAGGCGGACGTGACCGCGACCGTCACGTGGAACAGCGCGAACTCGATAACGGCTGTAAGGGCGGGCGACACGCCCCTCATCAGCCCGGCGGATTACAGCGTGAGCGGGAATACGCTCACCATCAATAAGGCGTACCTTGCGACCGAGGCCGTGGGCAGCCTCGCTTTGACCGTCATGTTTGATAAGGGCGCCCCGGCGACGCTCACCATAACCGTTTCCAACACCGGGTCGGGCGGCGCAGCGCCGGGCGGCGACGACGGCCCCGCCTACGGCGAACGTACGCTGAACGACGCCGCAACGGGCGTTAGCGTATCCGGCGGCGGCATTCACGGTCAAGCGCGGCTTACCGTAACGCCCGTCGATACGCAATCGCTGCCCGACGCGCTTAAGCAGGCGGCCGCGAAAGGCGCGCTTCTGTTGGGGTTTGAGGTCACATTATCGGGCGGCTTCCGCGGGGAGCTTACGATTTCCTTCCCCGTGGGGGCGCAGTACAACGGCCAAACCGTTACCGTGCTGCACTATGTGAACGGCAAAACAGAGGCCCATACCGCCGTGGTCGCGGACGGGCGGGCGACCATCACCGTAACAGGCCTTTCGCCCTTTGCGGTCGTGCTGCCTGCGGCAACGGTCAAGGTGCCGAATACGGGCGGCGCAGCCGCGGCCTACGGATTCGCGCTCGTTTTCCTCGCGGCGATTTCGGCGGGCTATGCCGTGCGGAAGCGGCATAAGGCATAAATTGATTTGCGTTACGGCCATGCTTTTTATAGATCCATCGGCCTTATGGGCCGGTTCCCTCACCGCGCGCTTTCCGTGAGCTCCAGAATGGCTTCACGCTGCCGCGCTTCCTTATGGGCGCTTATGAGGAAAATCAACGTGTCGTTGGCGCGCACGAGCGTATCGCCCTTAGGGATGCTATCCCTTCCCTCCCGGCGCACGGCGATCAGCAGGCAGTTCTGCGGCAAGGGAAGCTCGCGTACGCGCTTTCCCGCGGCGTACGCGCCAAAATGCACCACCGTTTCCATGGTGATCTTCTCGCCCTCATCGGGGAAGGCGGCGCCCTTCTGATCCTTCAGCATATTTTCAAGGAGCGCGTCGTAAATGGGCGCGCTTTTAAGCATGTCCGCCGTTGCGCTCGCGATGACCGCGATCAAAACAAGGGGGAGCAGGTTTTCAAAGGAACCGGTCATTTCCAAAAGCAGGACGACGCCCGTAAGAGGCGCGCGGACGATGGCGGCGAAGTACCCCGCCATCGCAAGGATAATGAGGTTGTTGTACAGCGTTGCGTCAAGCCCAAACCAGACGACCGCCGCTTTGCCGAACAGCGCGCCAATGAGCGCGCCTAAGATAAGCAGCGGGAAAAAGATGCCTCCCGGTGCTCCGGAGCCGAAGCTCAGCATGGAGAACGCAAATTTTACCGCAAGGATGAGCAAAAGAAGCAGGAAGCCCGTGGAAAATTGAAGATGCTCCAGCACCCCGTGGCCCCCGCCCAAGGCGACGGGAAACAGCAGCCCCACCACGCCCGCCAGCAGGAAGGGTATTGCCACGCGAAAGCGCAGGTTTTCGATCTTTTTATAGAGCTGTTGCGTTCTCAGCAGGGTCGCGTTGTAAAGCGCCCCCGCGCCTCCCAAAATAACGCCCAGCACGCAGACCATCCAATAGGCCGACATCGGAAGCGGGCCTTGCGTTGAAAAGGAGAAAATCGGCGCGGAACCGAATACGAGGCGCGAGAGAAAATCGGCGACGACCGATGCGATCGTTGTGGAAAGCAGAACGATGGGGGAGAGGTACTTAAAAATTTCCTCCACGGCAAATATCACGCCGGCAAGGGGCGCGTTGAAGGCGGCGGCAAGACCCGCGCTCGCCCCGCCCGCGATAAGGTGCTTGCGCTCCGCGCGCGTTGCGCAAACCCTTTTCCCGATTCCCTCGGCGATGCTTGCGCCGAGCTGGATGGAAGGGCCCTCGCGCCCTAAAGAAAGGCCCGCGAGGATGGCGAGCGCGCCGCCGATGAATTTCGACCATAGCGTGCTGAACCACGGGAAACGGAAGTGACCCAGCATGACGCCCTTGATTTGCGGTATGCCGCTGCCGCTGATCTGCCGATGCCTGTCCACAAGAACGCCGACCAGATAGCCGACGCCCCCGAGGCCTACGAATAAAACGGGAAGCAGCGCCGGATGCGCCAGAAAAAATGCGTAGCAGCGAAGCGAAAGCGCTTCCATTTCGGTGAGCACGAAGCGGTAAAGCACAACGACCGCGCCTACGGCGATGCCTACCGCGGCGCTTTTCCACAGGATCGAAACGCGCTGCGCTTCCATATCTAAGGCCGACGCATAATTGTTGATCGATTTTTTCATGACCCCTCCGTTTCTGCACACGTCAACTATTATACTACAAACCGGACAAAACGGGATGCCGGAGGCATCCCGTTTTGTGACCGCGTATAAAAGCCCATAGCGCGCCTTAAAGATCGTCTACGAGCGCGCCGCTCTTAGCGTAGGCGGTGCTTCGCGCCTCGAAAAAGTCGGTCTTGATGGTGTTGGCGTTGCTATACTGGCTTACCCACGCGAGGTTTTCCGGCTCCGCGTCGTGCCCCTCGTAGAGCTTATCAAAGCCCAGATTGGTGCAGCGAAGGTTGCCGAGGTACTGTACATAATCGGTGATCATCTCCTTCGTCAGCCCCGCCACGTCGTCGCCGATGACGTAATGCCCCCACGCGATCTCCTGCTCGCAGCCCTCGCGGATCATGTCGCGGTAAAGCGCCACCTTCCCGGGCGTGAAAAGCTCGGGGTTTTCCTGCTTAAGCTCCAATAAAATACTACGGAAAAGCCAAAGGTGCGTGTTTTCGTCGCGGTTGATGTAGCGGATTACCTGCACCGAGCCGGGCATGAGGTTGTTGCGCCCGAGGTTGTAAAAAAACATGAAGCCGCTGTAAAAGTAGACCCCTTCGAGGATGTAGTTCGCCACGATGGTGCGCATGAGGTTTTCCGCCGTGCGCTCGCGGTAAAAGTGGTTGTACGCTTCGCCGATAAAGGTGTTGCGCCTGAGCAGGTGCTCGTCGTTTTTCCACTGGTAGAGCACCTCGTCGCGCTGCTGCGGCTCGCAGATGGTATCGAGCATGTAGCTGTAGCTCTGGCTGTGGATGGCCTCCTGATACGTTTGGATGGCAATGCAAAGGTTCACCTCGTTGGCGGTGATGTACTCGCCCACGGCGGGCAGGTTTGCCGTTTGTATGCTGTCGAGGAAGATTAAAAAGGAGAGTATCTTATCGTATGCCCGCCGCTCCGGCGCCTTGAGGTGCGGATAATCCTTCACGTCGGGCGAAAGGTTGACCTCCTCGGGAATCCAGAAGTTGTTCATTGCCTGCCGGTACCAGTCGTGCGACCAGCCGTATTTGAGGTTGTTGAAATCGTTGAGGTTGGTCGTATCGCCCGCGATTATGCGCCGCTCGTTGAGGTCGGTGCTGCCGTCGGGGTTGAACAGCGGTTTTTGCTTGAGTGTTTCCATCGTATGCGCTCTCCTTTAAAATTTAAGACGAACAGGCGGCGCAGTCCTCCACCTCGAGGCTCTTGCTGCGCACGTAGTAAACGGTTTTCACGCCTTGCTCGAAGGCCAAAATGTAAAGCTCCAGCACCTTGCGGAAGGTAAAGTCGTTGGTGATGTAAAAGTTCATGCTCTGCGCCTGGTCGATATGCCGCTGGCGCACGCCCGCCGCGCGTATGGACCATGTTTGGTCGATGAGGTGCGCGCTTTTGTAGTACCAGTAGGTATCGGGCGAGAGATCAGGCGCCACGCGCGGGATGAGGCCGCTTTTTTTCTCCTCGAGGAAGTAGCGGTTCATCACCGGGTCGATGCCCGCCGTGGTTCCGGCGAGGATGCTTGTGCTGCTCGTGGGCGCTACGGCGAGGAGCCAGCCGTTTCGCATGCCCTGTGCGTTCACCTTTTCCGTGAGCGCCCGCCAGCGCGCGCTATGGTAGGCGCGCTTGTGGAAATACGCGCCGGTCTGCCAGTCGCTCCCCTCAAAGTGCGCGTAGCTGCCCTTTTCTTTGGCAATGTCCGCGCTCGCCGCGATGGCCGCGTAGTTGATGCGCTCGAACACCGCGTCCACGAAGTGAAGATGCTCCTCGCTCTCCCAAGGGATGTGGTTTTTCGCGAGCATGTGGTGGTAGCCGCTCACGCCGAGGCCGATGGGGCGGTAGGCGAGGTTATTCACCTTCGCGTAGGGCACGGGGAAAAAGTTCAGGTCGATCACGTTGTCGAGCGCGCGCACGAGGTAGCTCGTAAGCGCTTCAAGCTCGCCGCCTTTAAGGTCGATCTGCCCCAAGGAAAGGCTCGCGAGGTTGCATACCACGAAATCGCCGGGCTTGGTCGTTGTCACGACCACCGTTTCGCCGTCTACCGTTACGATCTCCTGGCCCACGTCCGAAATGCCGCGCATGTTCTGCGCGATCTCCGTGCAGAGGTTGCTGCAATAGATCATGCCCTTGTGCGCGTTGGGGTTGAGGCGGTTGACCGCGTCGCGGTTGAAAACGAACGGCGTGCCGGTCTCCACCGCGCTTTTTAAAATGAGGCGCACAAGCTCCTTGATGGGGATCGCGCGCTTTTCGATGCGGGGATCGGCCACGCAGTCGCGGTAACGCGCTTCCCATTCCTCGCCCCAGAAATCCTCGAGGCAATAGCCCTTCACGGAGGATATGGCGTGCGGGCACATAAGGTACCAGTCGCTTTCGATGTTGTCGCGCACGGTCTTCCAGAAAAGATCGGGGTAACACACGGCGGGGAACACGTCGTGCGCCTTCATACGGTCGTCGCCGTTGTTGGTGCGAAGCTGCAAGAACTCCGGCAAATCCTTATGCCAAACGTCGAGGTACACCGCCACCGCGCCCTGCCGCATGCCGAGCTGATCCACCGCCACGGCGGTGTCGTTGGCGAGGCGTATCCAGCGGATCACGCCGCCCGCCGCACCCTCGAAGCCGCGTATGCTGCCGCCCTTGGCGCGTACCTTGCCGAAATAAAGCCCCATGCCGCCGCCGTATTTGCTCACCTGCGCAAAGTTGTCGATGCTGCGATAAATCCCCGTGAGGCTGTCGGGCACGGTGTCGATGAAGCACGACGAAAGCTGATGGAAGGGCTTTCGCGCGTTGGAAAGCGTGGGCGTGGCCATGGTCGCCTTGAGCGAGCCGAGCATGTCGTAAAAGCGCTTCACCCAAGCGAGGCGGTCCTTCTTTTCCGGCATGGCGAGGTGGAGCGCAATGCCTAAGTACATCTCCTGCGGCGTCTCGAGCGGCTGTCCCTTATGGCTTCTTATCACATAGCGCCTAAGCAAAAGCTCGAGGCCGGAGTAGGTGAGCCTTTCGTCGTTTGCGGGGTCGAGATATTTAGCGCAAGCGTCGAGCTCCTCCTCGGTATAGTTCTCGAGGATGTACGCCCCGTAAAGGCCGCGCCCGGTAAGATAGCGCACCTTCTCGTAAAAGCTCGAGATGTTCAGCTCGTGGAGCGAGCGGGCAAGCTCCGCTTGAAAATCGTGCATCAAAAGCCGCGCGGCGATGAACTCCCAATGCGGCGCCTCCTGCGTGGTCAGCTCCGCCGCGGCGCGCGTGAGCGCGGCGCGCTTTAAGCCCTCGTTCATATCGGGCTTTAAGAACGAGCGGAACTTTTCATCGAGCCGCGACAGCCCGTATGTTTCCTGCGGGTAGTCCTTCTGTATTTTGCCTAAGATCGCGTCGAGCGCGTCCGCATCGGCAAACGGCGCGGAAAGGCTCTTTCGCTGCAAACGCAGGCGCGTGCGCTCGCTGCGGTAGAGGATGTAGCTCTTGCTTTGGGCGTAGTAGCCCTGCTGCATGAGCGTTTCCTCCACGAGGTCCTGTATCTGCTCCACCTGCACCGATGGGGAAGGCAATACGTGCGCTTCCACAGCGGCGGTGACCGCCTCGAGCGCCGCTTCCGACACATCCGTGTGCGTGCCCAAAAACGACTTCCTTACCGCGTTTGTGATCTTGTTGCGGTCGTAGGCTTCCGCCTGCCCGCTTCGCTTGATGATCTCCGTCATTTTCTTCACCTTTTGTTTTTTTTGAGCCGCCCGCCTGTGGTAATTTTTTATCAAAATCACAACAGGTAGTATATTGGCTTCATGGTAACACAATATATGGAAGAACACAAGGACGCGAACCACGGCTTTCACATTAGACGCTATGCTGCGGCGCATGTTGAAAAAGGGGGCGTCCGGCTTGCGCCGCCTGTCCGCTTTAAAGTTGTGTTGAAATTGTTAAGGTGAAAGATCAAAATCTGAAACTTGCAAAAAAAAGACGGAGCGTTCGTTATATTTTTCGCATGGAAGCTCATAAAATCCAAACATTTATCTGCTATGCTTGGTATAGATCACTTCAGAAGCTAAGTTTTTTAAAGCAGATCGGACAATCGCAGGGAAAGGGGGAGTTCTCGATGAGCAGCAGCAACTGCAAATGTGTGCCGCAGGACGGCGGCGGTCAACACCCGTTTTACGAACTCGATCCCATCATCGACCTTTACGCGAACACGGAGGGAAGCCTTATCCAAATCCTGCACGTCGCGCAGGAGCTCTACGGTCACCTATCCTTGGAGCTGCAGGAGTATATCGCGAAAAGGCTCAATAAGCCTTTGTCCGAGGTCTCCGGCGTTATTACCTTTTACTCCTTTTTCTCCACAAAGCCGCGCGGCGAGCACATCATCCGCGTGTGCCTCGGCACGGCCTGTTACGTAAGGGGCGGCAAGAAGATCGTGGATGCGCTGCAAAAAACGCTGGGCGTCGGCATAGGCGGCACGACCGCCGACGGCAAATTTACCTTCGAGATCGCCCGCTGCATCGGCGCGTGCGGGCTGGCGCCCGCCATGATGATCGACAACGTGGTCTATCGGCAGGTCAACGTCAGCAAGCTCGACGGCATCCTGTCGCGTTATTGAGGGAGGTGATAAGCGTGGACGAGCAAAAAATCCTAAGCGTCGCGGACCTTGCAAAAATAAAGGCCGCGTATAACGAGCATACGGCGGCCTACCAATATCAGGTGCTCGTATGCAGCGGCGCGGGCTGCGTATCTTCAAATTGCGCGCAGGTGAAGGCTGCGGTCGAGGAGGAGCTAAACGCTCTCGGCTTGCGGGAAAGCGTGCTTTTGCGCGAAACCGGGTGCATGGGCACCTGTGCGGCGGGCCCCGTCATGCTTATTTTGCCCGAGAGGATATTTTATACCAAGCTCACCCCGGAGATCGCGCGGCGGATCGTCAAGGCGCATCTTCAGAGCAACGAAATCCTCGTCGAGCACACCTTCTACGACCAGTCTCTGAAACGGCACGTCCCTAAAATAGATGATATCGACTTTTTCAGGGAACAGGTGCGGATCGCGCTTCGAAACTGCGGCATCATCGAATACGACAGCCTCGATGCCTACATAAGCCGCGACGGCTATCTCGCCGCCGCAAAGGCGCTCAACGAAAAGGCGCCTCAAGAGGTGATCGACGAGGTCAAGCGCTCGGGCATGCGCGGGCGCGGCGGCGCGGGCTTCCCCACGGGCGTGAAATGGCAGGCCGGGCACGACGTGAAAGCCGATGTAAAATACATCGTATGCAACGCGGACGAGGGCGATCCCGGCGCGTTTATGGACAGGAGCATCCTCGAGGGCGACCCCCATACCGTGATCGAGGGCATGATGATCGGCGGCTACGCCATCGGCGCGAGCATGGGGTATGTGTACGTCCGCGCGGAGTACCCCATCGCGGTCGAGCGGTTGAAAAAGGCTATCGAGGACGCGCGGCGGCGCGGCGTTTTGGGGGGGAACCTGTTCGGCAGCGGCTTTAAGTTCGACCTTGAGATACGCATCGGCGCGGGCGCGTTCGTATGCGGCGAGGAAACGGCGCTCATGGCCTCCATCGAAGGCCGCAGGGGCGAGCCGCGGCAAAAGCCGCCCTTCCCGTTCCAATCGGGCCTGTTCGGCGCGCCCACGATCATCAACAACGTGGAGACCTACGCGAGCATACCGGAAATCCTTCTAAGGGGCGGCGAATGGTACGCTCAGTTCGGCACGGAAAAGAGCAAGGGCACTAAGGTGTTCGCGCTCGCGGGCGACGTGGTGAACACGGGCATCATCGAGGTGCCCATCGGGAAGCCCTTGGGCGATATCCTTTTCAGCATCGGCGGCGGTATGCGCGACAGAAAGCGCTTCAAGGCGGCGCAGATCGGCGGCCCCTCGGGCGGGTGCGTCACGCGGGATAACCTTAATACGGCCACCGATTACGAATCGCTCCAAACGCTCGGCGCCATCATGGGCTCGGGCGGCCTGATCGCCATGAACGAGGATGCCTGCATGGTGGATACCGCGCGGTTTTTCATGGACTTCATACGGGATGAATCCTGCGGAAAATGCGCGGCCTGCCGCATCGGCACCACGCGCATGCTGGAAATCCTCGAGCGCATCACGAGGGGCGAGGGCGAGGAGGGCGATATCGAGCTTCTCGAGGAGCTTGGCGAAACCATTAAGGATACGGCCATGTGCGGCCTCGGGCAAACGGCGCCGAACCCCGTGCTTTCCACCATAAGGTACTTCCGCGACGAGTACGAGGAGCATATCCGCGATAAGTACTGCCGCGCGAGCGTGTGCGCGTCGCTCTTTATTTCCCCGTGCGAAAATACCTGCCCCGCCAATATCAACGTGCCGGGATACATACGGCTCATCGCGGCGGGAAGGTTCGACGACGCGTACCAGCTCATCCGCCAGGAAAACCCGTTCCCGGCCGTGTGCGGACGCATCTGCACGCATCCCTGCGAGGCGAAGTGCCGCAGGCGCACGCTGGACGAGGCCATCTCCATCTGCGAGCTCAAGCGCTTTGCCGCCGATTACGCCTATAAAAACGAAAAGCCCTACGCGCATGATCTCGTTTTCCCGAGAAACGGAAAGCGGGTCGCCATCGTGGGCGCGGGCACCTCGGGGCTTACGTGCGGCTACTACCTCGTGCGGATCGGCTACGACGTGGACGTATATGAGTCGGAGCCGGTGGCGGGCGGCGTGCTTGCGTTCGGCATCCCGGAATACAGGCTCCCCAAGGCGGTGCTCCGCCACGAGATCGACCTGATCGCGCGCTCGGGCGTGAACATCCACCTCAACACGGAAGTGGGTAAGGACATCGCGTTCAAGGCTTTACAGGCGCAGTACGACGCCATCTATGTGGCGACGGGCACGCAGTTCCCGGAAAAGGTCAACATCCCCGGCGAGGAGCTTTCGGGCGTGATCCACGGCATCCACTTCCTAAAGAGCGTTAATTTGCGCAGGAACGTCGATATCGGCAAAACGGTAGCGATCATAGGCGGCGGCAACACCGCGATCGACTCGGCCCGCACGGCCTTGAGGCTCGGCGCCGAAAAGGTGATGATCCTCTACCGCAGGACGAAGGAATCTATGCCCGCCAGCGCCGAGGAGGTGCAGGCCGCCCTCGACGAGGGCATCGAGCTTATCGAGCTCACATCGCCCGTGCGGTTTATCGGCAACAGGCGCGGCAAGGTCGTTAAAATCGAATGCCGCCGCATGATGCTGGGCGATTTCGATAAAAACGGGCGGCGCAAGGCCGTGCCCATCGAAGGCTCCGAGTTTTTGATCGACGTGGATACCGTGATTCCGGCGGTCAGCCAGTATGCCGACCTGCCCTTCATCAAAAAAAGCGAGATCGGCGTAACGCCGTGGGGCACGTTCATCGTCGACAACAAAACCATGATGACCACGATGAAGGGCGTGTTCGCCGGCGGCGACGTAGCCCGCGGGCCGGATACCGTGATACAGGCGATTGCGGACGGCAAGCAGGCCGCGATCTCCATCGACAAGTACCTGGGCGGCAAGGGCAAGCTCAATAAGGGCGCGCACATCGAGGTGCCCGATAACTTTAGCGACGACGAGTTCGTCGAGCACAATCGCTTCGACATCGACGAGCTCCCCCTCGAAAGTCGGAAGCATTCGTTTGACGAGGTGGACCTCGGCTATCACAAGATCAGGGCGATGGCCGAAGCGATGCGCTGCCTGCAGTGCGACAGGAGGTAGGTGATACGATATGAAAAGAATAACCATCAACGGCAAGCAATGCGCCGTGGAGGATACGCTCACCATCATCGAGGCCGCAAAGCAAAACGGTATTTCCATCCCGAGCCTGTGTTATTTGGAGGGCGTGCACCAATTCGGCTCCTGCCGAATCTGCGTGGTGGAGGTGGAGGGCGCAAAAACCCTCGTCCCCTCCTGCATGACGCGTGTGGAGGAGGGAATGGTAATCCACACCAATTCGGCGCGGGTGCGCCGCGCCCGCAAGGTGCTCTACGAGCTTTTGCTCTCCGACCACTCCAAGGACTGTTTAAGCTGCAAGCGCAACCAAAGCTGCGAGCTGCAGGAGCTTGGGAAAACTTTGGGTGTGGAGGCGGGCCGCTTCGAGGGCAGGCGCTCCGACTGCGTAATCGACACCTCCGTTTCCATCACGCGGGATATGTCAAAATGCATCCTTTGCAGAAGGTGTGTGACAGCCTGCGGCGAAATACAGGGCGTGGGCATCATCAACGCGCAAAACCGGGGGTTCAAAACCGTGATTAGCCCGGCGATGGAGCTGCCGCTCGGCTCCGTGAACTGTGCGTTTTGCGGGCAGTGCACCGTGGTATGCCCCGTCGGCGCGCTCAAGGAAACGGATTCGATTCAAAAGGTGTGGGACGCTCTCAACGATAAAACAAAGCGCGTGGTCGCGCAGACCGCACCGGCCGTCCGCGTGGCCATCGGCGAGGAGTTCGGCTTTGCGCCGGGTGAAAATTGCACGGGCAAGCTCGCCTCATCCCTTCGGGCCTTGGGCTTTGACGACGTGTTCGACACCAACTTCGCCGCCGATCTGACCATACTCGAGGAGGGGACGGAGCTTTTGCACCGCGTCAAGGAAGCGTTCAACGGCGAAGGCGCGGCGCTGCCGATGATCACAAGCTGCAGCCCGGGCTGGATCAAGTACGTGGAGCACACGTATCCGGATTCCCTCGCACACCTCTCGAGCTGTAAATCCCCGCATACCATGCTCGGCGCGCTTATCAAAACGCATTACGCGAACAAGATTCACTGCGACCCCAAGGATATCTACGTGGTTTCCGTCATGCCGTGCACGGCGAAAAAATGCGAGATCGAACGGCCGGAGATGGAAAACGACGGGCTGCCCAATGTAGACGCCGTTTTGACCACGCGCGAGCTCGCCAACATGATAAAAGAGATGGGGATCGACTTTAAGACCCTGCCCGACGGGGAATTCGATAACCCGCTCGGCATGTCCACGGGCGCCGCGGATATTTTCGGTCTCACGGGCGGCGTGATGGAGGCGGCGCTCCGCACGGTCTACGAGCTTGTGACGGGGCGCGAGCTGCCGTTTGAGGGGCTGCATGTAACGCCCATCGTCGGCCTCGATCAGGTGAAGGAGGCCGCGCTTACCATCACCGAGCCGCTGGACGCCTACCGCTATCTCGACGGCGTCACATTGCGCGTCGCGGTCACGAGCGGCCTGAAGGGCGCGGGCAGGCTCATGGAACAGGTGGCCAGCGGAGAATCGCCGTACCATTTCATCGAGGTGATGGGCTGTCCCGGCGGGTGCATCATGGGCGGCGGCCAGCCGCGCAGCGCCGACCCGGACGTGCGCGCAAAGCGGCTGTCCGGCCTGTACGGCGTGGACGAGGCCAAAACGCTTCGCAAATCCCACGAAAACCCGTTCGTCATGGCGCTGTATAAGGACTTTCTCCTGTACCCCAACAGCCACAAATCGCACGAGCTGTTACACACCCATTATGTGCGCCGCGGGAAGTTCAACGAATACACCGTAGAGCGGTTCGATAAGGGCGTAACGCGGGCGGAAAAACAGCGGGATACCTCGGAGGACAGGAAGATCGACCATATCGATTCCACCGTGCCGGACGGCAGGCATGCGCG
>JAJFTZ010000103.1 GCA_021372675.1 Eubacteriales bacterium | reverse complement strand
TCCTCCGTGGCGAGGGCGAATTTTGTGAGCGAAAAATCGCGGCCTTGCGGATAGATGAACCACGTGTCCTCGAGCGTGCTCAGATCGAGCGCGTCGCCGTAGCGGTTGAGGTACTCGTACTCGATGTGGCAGGAATAAAGCGTGGGCACGCGCTTTATCATTTCAAAGTCGCCGTGCGCCCCCGTTCCCCACACATGAAAACCGTTGTGATCATGCGTCAAGGTGCCCATGCCGAGCGTAACATAGCCGCCGGCATTGGGGAGCGAGGTGACGAGCGCGTCGCCTTTAAAGCCGTATACGCCGCTTTCCACCTCCGCGCGCACGTTTTTGCGCTCCCACTCGTACCAGTCCGGAATGTGGGAAAACTCGGTTTCGCCGCTCGCGGCGCGCAATTCGCCAAGCTCGCTCATCGTCCACGATTTTTTGCACGCCTCGCAAAAAAGCTTATCGCCCCCGGAGTTCATGCGGTATTCGGCAAGGCAGTGCGGGCATTGGTAGAGCACCTTATGGAGCCGCTCCGCGCGATCGGGGCGGCTTACCTTTATGTTGCGCACCTTCTGCCACGCGAAGTCGTCGTAGCGGAAAGCCTTTTCGATGCCCTCGTTGATCTCCTCCGCGCTCAGCCGCGCGATTTCTTCAGCCTTGAAAAGCCGCGTCATCTCGGCCTCGGTGGGCTTCACGCCGCGGTCGCCGGGATGCCAGAACGGGGAATTGATATGGTGCCCGTGCATCACAAGCGTCACAACGGGCACCTTTAGAAGCTTGCACATCTTGCCGAGCGATTCGGGCAGCACCGCCGTGGTGCCGCATAGCGAATACCGCGCCTCCGGGTAGATGATCGCGATATCGCCGTTTTCGACGACGCGCTTGACGTGGCGTATCATCACGAGGTCGCTCGTGAATTTGCGCTTGCAGATGCAGCCCACCAGCCTTAAGAGCCATGCGCGGTTGTAAAAGCCCCGCCCGAGCGGCATGGTGAACGCGTCGATGGCGACCACGGAATTGGAGCGGTGCGGGAACGTCGCCTTGGCGGCGACCATGAAGTCGAAAAACGCGTTGTGGTTGCACAGTAGGAGGTAGGGCGGCTTGAGCCCCTCCATGCCGATTTTTTCGATCTTCGTTTTATGCTTCCATGCGGGCGGGAAGCTCAGCGCCCAAATGAGCGGGCGCAAGAGCTGCCTGCGCGGTTTTTTGAGCATGTCGAAGCGCTTGAACCTATCGTTTGCCATAATCCTCCGGATGCTTCGCCGCAGCATTGCTGTTTTGCGCGATCCATCGTATTTTCGCGTGTCTTTTTATTATGGCCTATATGGGTACGGCGCACAAGCATTTTCTTCACGGCTCAAAGACCGTCACAGCCGGGTTTGCTTTAGGATGCCGTACGCCATATAGTCGGCCATCTTCATCGCTTCCGCCTGTATTTGGTCGAAAATATCTATGCTCTTTTCGTATTGGCTTTCCATGATTGCCGTCGCCTCATCCTCGAGCATCCCGAGGTGGTCGTAGAGCAGTTCCTTCCATACCTTCTCGTTCCAGTACGGGTTGATCTCGTGTAAAAACGCCGCAATATCGTCCGCGTTCGCGTACCACTTTTTCTTCTGCTTTTCGGCCTCCTGCTGGTCACCCGCCTTGGTGGCATTGACAAACGCGCCTGCGATCAAGAGGTGGTCCCTCAAAAGGCCTTCGAACACCGCCGCCTTTTGCACGCCGTAGATGGGCCGCAAAAACGCCGCGAAGTCCGCGGGATTTCGAAGGAGCCGCTGCGTCACGGCGTCGAGATCCTTTGAATCGTTGATCGCGCTCATGATAAAGGCGCGCGACCACATCACATGCTCGAACCAAAGCTCGCGGAGCTTGTTGGTGAGTTCAATCTGCCACGGCATGCCGTAGCCGTTCCCGGAACCGGAATACTGCGTATACATTCTAATTTGCCCCTTATTTGATTTGTAATGTATACTATGACGGCGGCGAGCACTTGCGCCCCCGCGCGGCGGATTTTGAGCCTCTTTCTTTAAGCGAAAAGGCGGAAAGCTTTTGCTTTCCGCCTTTTTTTGCCGCCCGAAACGGTTTAGAGGGAGGGAGTTTCCGCTTTCGGCACGCGGCTCTTTTCCGCGTACGCGGCCCACATGGAGACGCCCATCGCCAAGCCGCCTATAATGTTCCCTATGGTGACCGGGAGAAGGTTGCGCAGGAAAAAATTGCCCCAGGTCAATGCCGAAACGTCCAGCCCCGCCTTTGTTACAAGCGCGGCGTATTCCGGCACCTGGAGCGCGTAAAGCCCCGCCGGGATATAGTACATGTTCGCCACGCAGTGCTCGAAGCCGCAGATTACAAAAAACGCCACCGGGATATAAGCGCCCAGTATGCGCCCCGCCGTATCCTTGGCGGAAAGGCTGCACAGCACGCCCGCGCAAACCAAGATATTGCAGAATATGCCTAAGACCAAGGCGTTACCAAAAGGCAAAGAGGATTTTGCGGCGGCGACCTTGACGGTGTAAACCGCAAGCTCGCCGTGGGACATGCCGAGCTGCCCGAAACGGGCACAGGCAAACGCGAGGAGCATGGCGCCCGCGAGGTTGCCCAAGTATACGACGCCCCAGTTGCGCAGCATTTTGAGCACCGTGGTTTTGCCGCTCAGCACGGAAATGCCGACCATCACGTTGCCCGTAAAAAGCTCCGCGCCCAAGAGCATGACCATCCCCAAGCCGAAGGGGAATAAAAGACCGCTTATGAGCTTGCCCGTGGATACGTCGGCGATGCTGTGCACGGCGGTATTGCATACGGCCGCGCCCAGGCCAATGATCAAACCGGCCATCACGGCCAAGGTAAAGAGCTTTCCGAAGGGCTTTTCAGCCTTCGTTTTGCCGATCTTAATGTAGCTTTCCGTAAGCTCGGCGGGAGACAGCATGTTCATTTTGCCGCCTCCACTCGCTTTTTAGCGGCTTCCACAACATGCTTTACAAGCACCGAGGTCGTCACCGTTCCTACGCCGCCCGGCACGGGGGTGACGGCTTCTGCGATCGCGTCCGCATCCTCGAACTTCACATCCCCGCACAGGGAGCCGTCCTCTTTTACGTGGATGCCCACGTCGATGACGATCTGCCCCGGCGCAAGGTAGCTTTTATCAAGAATACCCGCACGGCCCGCGCTCACGATGAGCACCTCCGCCTCGCGGCATATGGCGGGCATATCCGCCGTGCGCGTATGGCATACCGTGACCGTGGCGTTGCGGGCGAGGAGCATCATGGCGGCGGGCTTGCCCACGACAAGGCTTCTACCTATCACCACGGCTTTTTTGCCCTTGAGATCAATCCCGTAATGCTCAAAAATTTCCATGCAGGCCTGAGGCGTGCATGGGCTATATCCCGTATCCGTATTGGCAAATACGCCGGCCAGCGACAAATCGGTGATGCCGTCCACGTCCTTTTCAGGCGCGAGAACATTCCGCACGGCGTCGTCGTCGATATGTTTGGGCAGAGGGCGGAAAAGCAGCACGCCGTGCACTTTTTCGTCGCGGTTCAACTCTTCGATCACCCGTATAAGATCGTCCTGCGAGGTATCCGCAGCCAACGCGATGCTGCGAACCTCCACGCCCGCCTTTTCGCAGCGCTTCGTGGCGCCGCGCTCGTAGGAGATATCATCCTCGCGCTCGCCCACCCTGACGATAGCCAGCGCAGGTATAACGCCGCACTCCTTCAGCATGGCCGCCTCGCGGCCGATCGCCTCGTTCATCGCCTCTACCACCGGGGCGCCTTTGAGTAAGTGTGCCATTTGTTTTCTCCCTTCAGCGCAAACGAGCTGCTACGCTTTGGTAAACCTGATCCGCCAAGCTGCAATACGTTTCGAGCATAGCGTCGGCGCGGCGATCAATCTCCGAAGCAAACGCCCGATCCGCCATGGATTTGGTGTTGATGAACACGTTGAGGGCGGCAGCCTGCAGCGCGGCCTTGCAAAGAATCACGCCGCAGCCTGCGTCGCTGATCGCGATGGCCGTTCCCTTTTGCGCAAATTCCCGCTGCAGCTCGATGGCTTCGCAGCATTTCTCCATGATGGAAAGCGGCACGGCGCTGCACTCCCTGAGGGCTTTCTCCATGACCTCCGCCTTGCGCGCCTGCTCCTCGGGGGTATCCTTAGGCAGGCCATACGCTTTGGACAAGGGCTCGAAGACCTCCGCGTCCTTTGCGGCAAGCAGGAACAAGTCCTCCTGCAACGCATCCGCCTTCGCCTTGAGCGCGAGGATATCCTCCTGCACGTCCGCGTATTTTTTCTTGCCTACGGTAAGGCTGCCCACCATGTTGCCGAGGGCCGTGCCGACGGCGCCTACGAGGGCGGACGCGCCGCCGCCGCCGGGCACCGGGTCCTTGGACGCGAGCCTCGTCACAAATTCCTCGCAGCTGAGCTTGGTAAATTCCATGTATCTTTCCTCCGCTTAGAACAAACCGCTGATCTTGCCGGCGGAATCCACGTCGATCCTCTCCGCGCTCGGCACCTTGGGAAGCCCCGGCATGGTCATAATGTCGCCGGTGAGGGCCACGATGAAGCCCGCGCCCGCGCTCACCTTGAGGTTGCGCACCGTCACCTTGAAGCCGCGGGGCGCGCCTAAGAGAGCCGCGTCGTCCGAGAAGCTGTACTGCGTTTTCGCCATGCAGATGGGCAGCTTGCCGAAGCCCAGCTCCGTGAGCTGCGCTGCCTGCTTTTTGGCGTTTTGTGTAAGCTCCACGTCGGCGGCGCGGTAAATTTTCTCGCAGATGGCATTTAATTTTTCCTCGATGGAAAGCTCCTCCCCGTAGGTGAAGCTGAGGTTTTTAGGCTGCTCGCACAGCCGCACCACTTCCTCGGCCAGCGCCCTGCCGCCCTCGCCGCCCTTTGCCCAAACCTCGGAAAGGGCAACGTTCACGCCCATCTCCCGGCACTTATCCTCCACCAGCTTAAGCTCGGCGGCGGTATCCGTGGGGAAGGCGTTGATGGCCACCACCGCAGGCAGGCCGAACACACCCGTAATATTCTCCACATGCTGGAGCAAATTGGGCAGGCCCTTTTCGAGCGCCGCCAAATTCTCGTTGTTGAGATCGGCCTTGGCGACGCCGCCGTGGAGCTTGAGCGCGCGTACGGTCGCCACAATCACCACCGCGTCGGGCACGAGGCCCGCCATGCGGCATTTGATATCGATAAACTTCTCGGCGCCCAAGTCCGCGCCGAAGCCCGCCTCGGTCACGGCGTAATCGCCGAGCTTCAGCGCCATGCGCGTCGCCATGAGGCTGTTGCAGCCGTGGGCGATGTTCGCGAACGGGCCGCCGTGGATGAAGGCCGGGGTGTGCTCAAGGGTCTGTACCAGATTGGGCTTGAGGGCATCCTTGAGGAGGGCCGCCATGGCGCCCGCGGCCTTGAGCTCGCCCGCGGTCACGGGCTTCTCCTCGCGGGTATAGCCGACGATGATTTTGGAAAGGCGCGCCTTCAAATCGTCGATATCGCTGGAGAGGCAGAGCACCGCCATGACCTCGGAAGCCACGGTGATGTCGAACCCATCCTCCCTCGGCACGCCGTTTACGCGGCCGCCCAGGCCGTTGGTGATGAAGCGGAGCTGGCGGTCGTTCATATCCACCGCCCGCTTCCACGTGATGCGCCTCACGTCGATGCCGAGCTCGTTGCCCTGAAAGATATGGTTGTCCAGCATGGCCGCCAGAAGGTTGTTCGCAGCGCCGACGGCGTGGAAATCGCCGGTGAAATGCAGATTGATATCCTCCATCGGCACGACCTGCGCGTAACCGCCGCCCGCCGCGCCGCCCTTGATACCGAACACCGGCCCAAGGCTGGGCTCGCGAAGCGCCACCACGCTCTTTTTGCCGATGACCCTTAAGCCGTCCGCCAAGCCCACGGTGGTGGTTGTCTTCCCCTCGCCGGCCGGCGTGGGAGTGATAGCCGTTACCAAAATAAGCTTGCCGCTCGGTTTATCCGCCATATCTGAAAGCAGGTTATAGTCAATTTTTGCCTTATAGGGACCATACTGTTCCACATACTTTTCGTTGACGCCTAAGTCCGCGGCCACTTCGGTGATCTTGTTCATTTGGGTGCTTTGTGCGATCTCAATATCCGTTTTGTAACTCATATCTCAGTACCTTATCTTTAGATTAGAAATAGCTATAAATCGCAATATTCCCACGTTATCAATTATATTCAAATACCGTTAAATTTGCAAGATGCAGCGGCATATCTTTTTAGAGCTATATCCTATGACAGATTATAAGACATGTTGGTTTTGAAATAATCTAGGCTTTTGCTGGCAATTATATAGGCTCGAATTTCGAATCAAAAAAAGCCGTGCTGCGGCTTTTATTTGGATACCATGGACAAAATAGATATTTTGGTTTTAGACAGCGGGTGTCGGATTGCGTCCTTATTTTTGCCCACGCTTTTTATATTTCCCCTATTTCGTGTCCAACTCAGCTTCGCCGGTGCGACGCGCAAAAAGCCGATCGTTCCCCCGCCCTTCTCCTGAAATAAAAATCGGGATCTAAATAGACTTGTTCAGATCTCGACCCCCTTTCAGCCCTTAATGTCTCGTTGTGTGATACAGGCGATGAAGTCGATGAACCTGTTCCGCCAGTTCAGGAACGGGGCCATCCATCGCGGTGTCACGGATAATATCTTGAATAGGAAGGCTTTGAACGCGCGATTGAGCAGTCTCCATTTTATTCAACCATTGAACCAACTGTTCGGATCTGTCAAACTTCATACCATAAGGAAAGCCCGTCTCCAATTTGTGAAAGCAGGTTGCCGTTAGCTTAGTACCGCCTCAAAAGGATAATGCTTTTATTTCATTTATGTATGATAATATACTTGTTAATAAAAGAGAGGGATTGGTATGAGATTTCATAAAATCGTGGGAATCGACCAAACGGGTATCTCGGAATTTACCGAAACTGCGTTGTCGGCGATGTGCGATACGCTGGTAATGTATCAAGACGATCCATTGTCCCAGAGCGAATTGATTGCGCGTGCGCAGGATGCGGATGCGGTTTTGCTATCGTGGCGGACACACTTATCAAAGGAGGTGCTTCATTCCCTCCCGAAGCTAAGCTATATCGGCCTGTGCTGCACCTTGTATGACGGGCCTTACGCAAATGTGGATATGTCGGCCGCCATGCACAAGGGTATCTTGGTCAAGGGGGTACGGGACTACGGCGATAACGGCGTGGTGGAGTTTTTATACAGCGAGCTGATACGGCTGATGAGCGGTTCGGGCGAAATGAAGTTCGCTTCGGAGGCGATGGAGCTTGAGGGGCTGAAGCTTGGGATTCTCGGGCTTGGCACGGTGGGCAGGATGGTAGCGGA
Organism: Eubacteriales bacterium; assembly: GCA_021372675.1. Lineage (GTDB taxonomy): Bacteria > Bacillota > Clostridia > Christensenellales > CAG-138 > UBA7707. The sequence continues at coordinate 28,685 of JAJFTZ010000103.1, read as the reverse complement.
TATGGGTGCGGCGTTCCGCATGGATGTGCGCTATTACAGCCGCACGCACCATGCGGACGCGCCGTATCCGTTTATGGAGCTTAGTGAACTCCTGCGCCGGAGCAATGTGGTCTCCGCGCACCTGCCGCGCAACGTAGTCTTATTGCGGCGAGAGCAGTTTGCTCAGATGGGACAGGGCAAGATATTGATGAATACGGGCCTACAGCCCTGCTATGAAAACGAGAGCTTTTTAGAGTGGATCGCTTTGCCAAACAACTACGCTATCTTCGATGCGGGCGCGGTCGCCATGGATCAGTGCGAACGGTATGCGACTTATCCGAACATCATAATGGGCCGCCGGGCGGTCGGGTTCACCCGCAATGCCAGAAGGCGGCTGGCGGAACGGGTGGTGCTGAATGTGCAGGAGGCATTAACGGAGCTTGATGCGCGGAAGGAATAGCTCTGTTTAAGTAAGCAACGCACCTCGTATCGAGCTGCATACGAGGTGCTTGTTCATATTGTTTTTCTATGGGAAGGGCTATTTCAGGCTTGCCAGCAGGGAGCTGACGGCGGTAAGCAAAAGATCTGCCTTTTCCTTCCGCGCCTGCTCCGCCATGTTGCCGATGCGCCATATCTTCCCTTTTTGCTCGTCGATGCCGGAGCCGACCATAATGTTGCAATCCTTCTTCAGCCGCTCCGCCATTTCATTCGCGCCGATGGCGGGGTGCGCATGGATGGAGATCACGGTAGGGCATGCGATTTCGCGCGGCAGAAACATCTCAAATCCCAGACGAGTCAACTCCCGCACATAATACTCGTATAGGTCTACATGCCGCTTCCAGCGGTTTTCTAAACCTTCCTCCAGCATAAGATCGCACGCTTTGTCCACGCCGAAGATCAGCGTTTCACTCATGGACCACGGATGCGGATGTACGACGCCGGGCGTATGCATGAACCGCCGCCATGTGCGCAGATCGTAATAGAAGCCCAGCGTTTTCTTGTTTTCTATATACTTCCATGCCTTATCGTTCACAGCAACGCACGCCACGCCGACAACGCCGCCCAAGCATTTTTGCATTGACGCGACGGTGAAATCAACACCCCATTCATCCATACGGTATTCAATCCCGCCCGTTGCGGAAATAGTATCGACAATCAGGGGTACGTCGTACTCGTTGCAAATCGCGGCGATCTCGCGAATGGGGTTCAATATCCCGTTTTGACTTTCGCTGAATACCGCGCCGACCGCGGCAATGTTCCCAAGCCCCTGTGAAAGCCTACTGCGCAGAGCGCCGGGGGAGAGGGCCTCCTGATTGGAAAAGCGGATGGTTTCAGCCTCCAACTGATACCCCTTGGCAATATTTGCGATCCTGTCTCCGAACAGACCGTTGGATAGTACCAAAATTTTCTCACCGGGCGCCACCGTGCTGGTCAGCGCGCACTCCACACCGCCGGTGCCGCTGCAATTGATAAGAAAGCAATCGCCCGTGGTCATGAGTACCCGCTTCATCTTGTTGCAGGTGTTGATATAAAAATCCGCCCAGCCTTCGTTGATATGCGTCATGATCTGGCGCGTCATCGCATTCAGGATACGCTCATCGATCTGCGTGGGTCCCGGCACCATTGAAATGTAGTTCTTTTCCACTTTTATATCCTCCTAATATCCTCTTGCGAAAAATAAAAATCAGCTTTTTATTCATAAGAAATCTGGCTGATGAATTTTGCAACGCTCGGATGCTTCGGATGGTCAAAGAATTCGTCCGGGTCGCTGGTCTCGATGAACTTCCCGTTTTCCAGGAAGGAGATGCGGTGCGCCGCTTCACGGGCGAACCCCATTTCGTGCGTCACAACGATCATACTCATACCTTCCTTGGACAGGTCTTTCATGATATCCAATACCTCGCCGATCATCTCGGGGTCCAGCGCGCTGGTCGGCTCGTCGAACAGGATCATATCCGGGTGCATATTTAGCGCGCGGGCGATGGCGACGCGCTGTTTTTGCCCGCCCGAAAGCTGGCTGGGAGGGCAGTTGATCTTATCGTACAGACCGACCTTGTTCAGGTACTCCTTGCCGCTTTCTTCTGCCTCGCGGCGGCTGACCTTGAGCGAATGGATCGGGCCGAAGGTCACATTGCTCAAAACGTTCATATGCGGGAACAGGTTGAAGTCCTGAAACACCATGGCGATCTTTTTGCGCGCGGCGTGGATCGTTTTCGGTGTCAGCGGCGTTCCTTCTATCAATACTTGACCGCTGTCGATGATCTCCAGGTAGTTGATGCAGCGGATAAGCGTGCTTTTTCCGGCGCCGCTGCGACCGCAGATAACATGCGTTTCGCCCTCCAAAAAGCCAAAGTTGAAATGGTCGAGAATGACCGTTTTTCCGCCGCTATAGGACTTATTGACGTCCTTGAATTCAACGAGCACGCGCTTCTGTTCGTCTTTCATTGTTGTACTCCTCTAAAATTCATATTTAAACTGCTTCGTGACAGCGCCCTTTCTACCCGGTGCGCCAGCAATTCGATCAGCAGACAAATCACATAATATAATATGAAGATAATCAGGTACGCTGTCATCGGCTGGAACGTGATAGTAACCAGCTGCCTTGAAGCCCACATGATGTCCTCCAAACCAACGGCGGATACCAGCGTGCTATCCTTGATAACGAGGATCAACTGGCCGCAGAGGGAGGGGACGATATGAAGCGCTACCTGTGGGATATAGATGCGCACCATGATGCTCACATAGCCAAGGCCAAGCGACTCACCGGCCTGCATCTGTCCCTTGGGTATGGCGGCAAACCCGCCGCGTACGATCTCGGCGATATACGCGGAGTGATAGGTGGTCAGGCACGCGAAAGCCGCCATAAAGGAACTCGACATGTTGATCGAGTAGTAGAGCAGCATAATCACAACCAGCGGCGGTATGCCGCGCATAACGAGGATATACAGATCCAGAATGTGGGACAGGATGGGCACCCTGTAGTATTGAATGGTTCCGATGATGCTGCCCAGCAGGATCGTCGCAAGCATGACACAAGGAACCAAAGAGAAAGTTATCCCCATGCCGCTTGAAATGTAGTTAAATTGCTCAAAAATCGACATAACGTTCCCCCTATCGCTTGACGCTGATCCGCTTTTCGACCTGCTTGCCGATCAAGCTGAAGACCAGGAAGAGTCCAAGGTATAATAACCCCACAATGTAGAAAGAAGCTGTGTCGAAGAATTTGCTGTAGAATACGCTCCCTGCCCTTGTCAGGTCTAAAATCATAATCATGGAAAAAAGGCTCGTATCCTTGATGACGATGGAGGACTGCCCCGTGAGCATGGGGATGGAATTTCTGAAGGAAAGCGGGAAAATGATCCGGGTGGCGATTTGAAACTTTGAAAGCGCCATACTATTGGCCGCCTCGATCTCGCCCCTCGGGATATTCTTGGCGTTGCCTCGCAATATCTCCGCGATAAACGCGCCTTCGTTCAAGGTAATGGCGATAACGCCGCACATCAGCGCGGGCATCGTTATGCCCACATATGGCAACGCATAATACAGAAAAAACATTTGAACAAGAAGCGGAGAGTTTCGAAATACGGAGGTATAAACGCGCAGAATCGGCGTAAGCGCCTTATTCTCCAGTGAAATCAGAATAGCGACCAGCGACCCCCATATCACCGCCGTAACGATCGATAGAACCGATGCAATCGAGGTGGTCAGAAGCCCTTCCAGTAAGGTCGGCAACCAGTTCGCGAATTGAGTAGTATTCATCGTATACTCCTGATGGTTTCGGGTTCGTAATTATGTATGCCTGCCCCTGCGAGAAGGACAGGCATACATACGACGCTTGTTCGCACGCAGCACGGAACCTAGATCGCAGCATCCATGAAGGTGGGAACCCATTGCTTATCAAAATATTTCTCAAAGATGCTGGCGTAGGTGCCGTCCGATTTGATTACGCGCAGGTAGATGTTAAAGCACTCTACAAACGTTACGGCGCTCACGGAGCACTTCGCCGCAAAACCGAACGTATCGGTAAAGATGTAGGGCGTCAGGTACTCGATGGTATCGTCCTGCGCGCAGGCGGCGGTGGCGATACCAAGGTCGGTAACCATCGCATCCGCCCTCCCGGCCTTAACGGCTGCCAATGCGTCCGAATTGTTTTCCGTCGGGCTCATCTTCGCATTAGGGAAGGTGGAGGTTCCAACTTCTTCATAAATGGAACCAACCTCTGTGGTCAGTGTGACGTTGGCATTGTTGAGATCTTCGATGGCGTTAAACTCGCCCTTGCGGACGATAACGACGCCGTATGTGCTCCCTACGCCCTCGGTGTAGAGGATGCTTGTCGCACGGGAGGGCTTACGCGTCAGATTCGTGCAGATGATGTCCGCCTTTTCGGCTTGGATGGCGGGAATCAGACCGGAGAACTCCAGAATGACATATTCCACTTCCACGTCGATGCTTTTTGCAAACCCTTCGATCAGGTCAATCGCAACGCCCTTGATTTGGCCATCGGTATCCCTCCAGCACCAAGGCTCATTGCCGAGGCTGATAGCCGCCGTTACTTTGCCCTTGCGCATGATCGCTGCCATGACGTCTTCGGAGCTTGAGGAGGCGTTGCCGGACGTGCAGCCAAACATTAGTCCTAGCATGGTCAAGATCAGGGTAACGCATACGATCTTTTTGAGTGTGCTCTTCATTGTTGTGCTCCTCCTAAAATTTGTGTTTTTTCCCGCATGATACAGAGGGATACGAACTGTTTTGTTGCGGCATGTTCGTTTTCAGAGATCGGTTATGGGGTTCGCCGGTTTTCGGATTGGATTTCTTAAACGTAAAGTTCGGTCTAATTGAGTATTACCGTGCCCGAGGTGCTTGTCGTATTGCTTGCCATCATACAATCATACGTCTGCGAATATTATAACAATGCCCCGCAACACTGTCAAGGCTAATATATTTTACAATCGCCTGTATGCAAAAAGTGCTGTTTCCTACGGTTTTAACCCGAAATCGTGCCCAATGATACCATGGCGTTCAGGAAATTTAGGATTGACAGCACGCATCGCGGCGCTATAATGGTGCCTATCATACTTTAAAAGTGGAGCGCAGATATACATGCCAGGTTACTTTTTAGGGGAAATCTATGCCGTTGGCGTGGCTCTTTGCGATGCGGTAGGCTGCTCGGCGTTCAGCCATGCGGAGGAAAAGATATCGGTTTTTACCGTCAATTTTTCTAAATCCTTCATCGCGTTCACCTTCCTTTTTTTCCTGCGGCTGATCTTGACGGGAACCGCGTCCTTAGCCGGCATCGGCGCGGATGTATGGGTGTTGGCCCTCGTTTCGGGGCTCATCGGTTTTGTGTTCGCGGATATGTGCTATTTCAGCTCCTTTGTGTATTTGCCGCTTCGCGTCGCCATGGTGATCTATTACTGTAATCCGATTGTGGCCGCGATCCTTGCCTTCTTCTTCTTCGGACAAAAGCTGACGTGGCTGCAGGCCGGCGGTATTTTAATAACGCTTATCGGCGTTCTGAGCGTGCTGATGGTGCGCAAAAGCGGCGCTACGGATGAAGGGCAAAAAAAAGTTCTGTTCAAGGGAGTCCTGCTTGCGGCTTTGGGCATGTTGGGACAGGCCGTAGGCGTTATCCTCAGCATGGAAGCGCTCCGCCGCATGCCAGCCGGCATCTCGCCGATTGTGTACACGCAGATCCGTCAGTTAAGCGCCATCGGCGCTTTTTTGCTGATTGCGGCCGCGCGCAGCAAATGGCGCTCCGTTTATACCGAACTGCGCGTAAAAAGCGTTTTGCCTCTGATCACACTGGGCAGCGTAACCGGCTGCGCGCTTGGGACTACGCTGCTGCTGCTTTCTATAAAGCTGATCCCCATCGGCATTGCTTCCGCCATTACCTCGATCTCCCCGATCTTCATCCTGTTCGCCGCTTATGTGCTGAAGAAGGAGAAAATAGGCACGCTTGAGGCCGTAGGCATTGTGACGGCCGTCGCCGGCATCGTCATGCAGTCGCTTTGAACGGCAGAGCGCCAAATATTGTTCACACCCCCGGATACGCTTAAAACACAGGGCGTCCCGTAACGGCGCCCTGTGTTTTTATGCTTCTCTGCCCTGTGCTTGCGATTTTTACAGCTTCCCGATCTCCTTGAGAATGGACTTGGTAACGGCCATTTCCTCTTCGGTTGCGGGGGCAAGCGGTCCGCGGGCGGGCCCCAGCTTGATGCCGGTGATCAACTCGATCGCGGGGCGAAGGATGGAGTTAGGCAGGATGCGCCCGTTTTGCCCGGTGGATTTGCAAACGCGGTATATCGGTACAAACAGCGCCTTGGCCTTCTGGTTATCACCTTTTTCAAACGCGTCGAAGATCGCGCGAATCTCGTGGCCGAAAATATGCGCGCCGCCGCTCACGATACCCATAGCGCCCTGTACGATGGTGGGCAAAAGCATAACGTCGTCGCCGTTGTAGACAACGAAAGTCGGATCGACCTTTTGCGTTGCAAGAAAGAAATCCGTGACCTGCGTGGGATTCACGCCGGCCTCATCTTTCACGCCGACGATGTTTTCGATTGCTGCCAGACGGCCTACCGTCTCAGGCTCCATATTGATGCCGACGAAGATGGGAATGTTATAGAGCATAATCTTGGCCTTGGTATTCTCGGCCAGCTTTTTATAGTGCAGATAAACGCCTTCCTGCGTCGGTTTGTTGTAGAAGGGGCATACGACCAGGCAAAGTTCGATGCCAAGCTCTACGGCCTTGTTCGTCAGCGCAATGGTCTCCTTGGTGGAGGCGCAACCGGTACCCGCGATGACGGGCTTGCGGCCCTTCGCGGCCTTTACCGCAGTCTCAAATAGGCGGACGCGCTCATCAAAGCTGAGCAGGGAGGCCTCACCGGTCGTGCCGGATACGATCAGCGAATCGCACAGGTCGTTTTTGATCAGGTACTCGATCAGCCTTTCATACGCTTCGTAGTCTACCTCCTCGTTCCCTTTGTAGGGTGTGATCAAAGGCAGAAGAATTTTTCCGTATTTCTCCTGAAAAGTCATGGGGGCTCTGTTCTCCTTTGCTTTTTTGATAAATGTCACGGATATGATTGTATGATGTCATAACATAGTATAATCTAAAGAATCGAATATGTCAACCCTAAATATCTTTTTGTTTTCGCAGCCTGCACGAAGGGATGCGCGGGCAGAGGAACTGTGCCGCCGAAGGCGGCACACCTCGCCCGCGCTGCAATCCCCGGGGGAGGGGTTAAAGGTTTTTGAAAGCGTGCTCGATGCGGCGCTTTTCCTCGTCGGACAGATGAACGATGGGGCTGCGGCAATAGCCGGTATCGCAACCCATAACGGAAAGAGCGTATTTCACGCGGATGGGGAACTGGTTGCCGGAAATGCACTGCCACGCGTCATATAACTTATGCTGGATTGCCAGCGCCTTTTGGTACTCGCCGCCCTGTGTGAGGTTCCACATATCCATGCAGTATTTGGGGAACACCGAAAGCACGGCGGAAATGGCACCGTCCGCGCCTAGGGAGAAGCAGCTTGCAAGCATATCGTCGGTCGCCGCGAAAGTGGCGCCCTTTTCGCCACGCGCCATGATCATCGCGTACAGCGCCTGAATACCGCCCACACTTTGTTTGATCCCATATACATATTCCGTTTCATCTAAAAGGCGGCGGAACAAGCCCGGCATGATCGTGTTCTGCGGGATCACATTGTAAATGATGATCGGGAGCCGGGCTTCTCTGGAGATCGTGCTGTAAAAGTCGAACATCCCTTCCTCGTCCGGCACTAGTACGTTGTATGCGGTCGGCGTGACCATGACCGCATCGGCGCCGGCTTCCTTGGCAACCAGACACGATCGTACGGCATCGCGTGTGCAGGCGCGCATGATGCCGCATACGATCGGCTGTGTTTCCGCAACATATTCTTTTGCAATGCCGATCAGTAAGCGCAGCTCCTCATCGCGCAGAGTCGGCCCTTCACCTGTGCTTCCGCTCACGCTCAAGCCATGTACGCCGGCGTCGATGCAGCGCTTCATTTCCTTGCGGATGCGGACTTCGTCGATGTCCCCTTCACGGGTAAACGGAGTAACGATGGGAGGGATCAGCCCTCGCAGATCTTTTTTCATACAATTCCTCCATTAGATATGATGTCATACAGTACTACGACAACATCATTAAAGCGTTATTTCCGCCAAATGTCAAGTGGATTCTTGGAATATAGAAAAACGGCAGAAAGCAAATAAAAAGGCTCACGAGTTTATCGTGAGCCTTTAAAAGCTATGAAGAAAAAACTGTTCAGGCGAGTACTTCGTGGGTAGAATCCACCCCGGAAGTATCCGCAGGCGAATGGATGATGGACATATCCTGCGCAGTGATATCAAGATGCTCGCGCATTTCGGTGACCGCTCTTACCGCATCCCTTGTCAGAAAGCACTCGAGGATGCGTGCATGGGGCTCCAGCGCGTTTCGATAAACATCCTTGTTCATAAACGAGCTGCCACGATAGATGCGAAAACATTCGGTAAGTTGCTTGTTGATGTTGACGAGGAGCTGGTTCCCCGTATACTCGGTGATCTTGTTATGAAACAACTCGTCGAGCATAATAAGACGCACGCCGTCCTGCTCCTCGCCGGCGGCAACAAAGGATTCATGGATCTTTTGCAGCTCGCCAACCTGCTTTGTAGTCGCACGCTCTACGGAAAGGCGCACGGACAAGGTTTCGATTGCGATACGGACATCCATGAAATCGTAGAATTTTGCATCCTCGATTTCGTACCAATCCTTTTTATTGTGGCTTGCGCTTTGCTTAGGGTCGGCAACGTAAGCGCCTTTGCCGGGCAGGATGGTGATATAGCTAAGCGTCTGCAAAACACGGAAAGCCTCGCGCAGGCTGGTACGGCTGACCTTGAGATCCTCGCAGAGTTTGCTCTCGGCGGGCAGCTTCTCGCCGATCTTGAATTCACCGGATTCGATCATTTCCCGAATGTTCTCCACGATCGCGTCCGTAATGGATATTCGTTTAATTTCCTTCATCATTCAATTCCACAGTCCTTGATTTTTGTATTATATCATACAGTTTTACTCTAACACATCTGTTTGTGAAAAGCAATCAAAACGTATGATATCGCCAATATTGTTCCAGTTCCGCCTTCGAGCCCAAATTGACAAACACTTTTTGTCATGCTATCATAGTATATGCTATCATACAATCATTTGTCATACATCGAGAACTTGTACGCAAATGCCACCTAATCTTATGAGTGAACAATGGAGATACCATGACGGAGAAAAAACCGAAAATTCTTGTTGTTGGCAGTTTTGTAATGGATCAGATCGTGACCACCTCCGTTTTTCCGCAGCAAGGGGAAACGGTGCTCGCCAATACATTCCAAAGAGCGCCAGGCGGCAAGGGTGCCAATCAGGCTGTGCAGGCCGCGCGGTTAGGCGCGGATGTGGCGATGCTGGGCAAACTGGGCGATGACGCGAACGCTAAGGAGATGCTCGCCGTCTGCAAGGGCGACGGGATCGATGTTTCGCGTACGGTGTACGACCCGGCGGTCAGCTCCGGCTGCTCCATGATCATTTTGGAAAAGTGTCCGGGCGGAAATACAAAAAACCGTATCCTCGTGGTGCCCGGCACCAATATGCTGCTGACGATAGAGGATATTTCTTTTTTGGAAAACGCCATAGACCAATACGACCTTGTGATGCTCCAGCTGGAGATCCCCATGCAAGTCAACGAGAGTGTGGCCCAATACGCGTACAAAAAGCATGTTCCCGTGATGCTCAACCCCGCGCCGAGCGATTCGCTGTCGGATAAGCTGCTGGCAAGACTCACATATATTTCACCCAATGAGCACGAGACCGAGGCGCTGACCGGCATCAACATCCGGCACAACGATGGGCAGGCCGATATGGAGCGTACGCGCGCCGCCGCCGAGATGTTGCGGAACAAGGGTGTTCCAAACGTGCTGATCACGCTTGGCGATGCGGGGGCGGCATTGCTCAATAACGATGGATTTTTCTACCAGCCCTGCGCGGATAACGTGACCGCCGTAGACCCGACGGCAGCGGGAGACTCCTTTGTGAGTGCGTTTTGCGTAGGTGCCTGCTATGGGTGGAACGCGGCGGAAACTCTGCATTTTGCCACACATACCGCCGCACTGACCGTATCGGCTATGGGCGCGATGCCATCGTTGCCTAGGCGGCACGAGGTAGAGCAATTTATGCGGCAACGCGGGCTTTATGTACCCGGCACACCAAACGCGTAAAAAGGGGGGAAGCAGTATGCTCCATGAAAAAGACATGCAAGCCTGTTCGTATTTTTTAGACTGCGTAAAGACGGGCGTTCCCGCCTATGCGGACAGCCTATCGGGCGACGAGCTGCAGCGCGCGGCGGAGCTGATCTTAAAAGCACGCCAAAGCGGGAACCGCGTCCATATATCGGGGATCGGCAAGCCTGCGCATCTTGCGGGATATGCGGCGTCCTTGCTATCGTCTACCGGCACGCCCACCTATTTTCTGCACGGTACCGAGGCTGTACACGGCTCGTGCGGTCAGCTTGTGGCGGGAGACGTTGTAATTTTCATTTCCAACAGCGGGGAAACGCAGGAAATGCTTTTAACCGTGCAGGCGGTGCAGCGTAATCGCTGCCAGGTGATAGGCGTAACGGGAAATCGCGATTCCTGGCTGGCCCGCAGCAGCGACGTTCATATTTATGCAGGCACGCCCGTCGAGGGCGGACCGCTCAACCGCGCGCCGAGAATGTCTATTCTGGTGGAAATGATTGCGATACAGGCGCTGAGCGTGCTGCTGCAGGAGCACGCTCAGATATCGCCTCAGCAATATGTACGCTGGCACCCGGGCGGAAAGCTGGGCGCTTTATGGGAAGACGAAAAATAGGAGGGTATAACGATGCTAACAACGACCTGTATTCATCCTGAATTGATAGCCACGCTGTCCCACTGCGGGCACGGCAGCAAAATCCTGATCGCCGACGGCAATTATCCGCTCATGCAAAGGACGGGCGTCGCGAAAAAGGTGTATCTCGGCCTGATGCCGGACGTCCCGACCGTTACGCAGGTGCTCGAAGCCTTACTGGGCGTTATTAACGTAGAGAAGGTTGAGGTGATGGTTCCCGAGGATGGCGCGCCCCCCGCAATCTTTAAAGATTTTGAGGCATTGACGGGCCTTAAGCCGGAAGGATGCAGCCGGTACGCGTTTTACGATCTTGTTTCTAAAGAGGATGTGGCGCTCGCCGTTTCTACCGGGGAATCGCGCGTATATGCCAACATTCTTTTGACGGTCGGCGTTCGCTGAAAGGAAGGCGTTGTATGGATACGATGTTGGCCGCGGTCGTGGATAAAAATGGCGCTTTGAGTGTACGCGCCGTTCCTGTTCCCGCCTTTGGTCCTTATCAGGCGCTGGTCAAAATGCGTTTCGGCGCCACATGTGCGGGCACCGACCTGCGCCTGATGCAAAAAAAGCACCCCTATCCGGTCTCCTACCCCGCCGTGCTAGGCCACGAAAGCGTAGGGCGCGTCATAGAAACGGGGGAAAGGGTGCGCTCCTTCCACCGTGGCGATCTGATCTCACGGGTCGGCATGCCGGCCATGCCGGAGATCGGCCTCGGCATATGCTGGGGAGGATTTTGCGAATACGGCGTTGCAACGGATTGGGCGGCCATGGAGGCGGATGGCGTTCCGCGCACGGAGTGGGAAAGAGCGCGCGTTCAGAAATGGATACCGGAGGATGTGCCGGAGGCCGCCGCACCCATGATCATCACTTGGCGCGAGACTTTGAGCTATGCGAACCGCCTGGGGATTGAGCGGGGTCGCAATGTGCTTATCGTCGGCTCCGGCGCAAACGCGCTGGCATTCGTTTGCCATGCGGTATATGCGGGCGCACGGGTCGTTACGGTAGGCAGCGCCTCGCGCGCTGAGGATATGCTGCGCCTCGGTTCCGAGCGGAATATCGATTACCACTCCGAACAGGTCGCTTTGCAATTAGCGGAGGCTTATCCAAACGGCGTAGACTATATCATCGATGCCGTAGGCGCCCCGGACGACGTGAATGCCGCTCTCCCGTTTTTGAAAGAAGGCGGAACGATCGGCGTATACGGCTGGCATGAGAGGCAAAACTACGGCATAAACCCTTTTCTTGCAAAGAAATCCTTCCACATATATGCGAACGGCTATGATGAGCCGGAGACGCATGACGAGGTGCTGCGCCGCATCCGAGAAGGCGCGCTGGACGCAAGCGTATGGTATGACATCTGTCAGCCTGTGCCGTTTAAAGATATCGCGTCGGCTTATGAAGGCCTGCGCGCCAAAAAAGCGTATAAATACCTGATCGATCTGAGGTGAGTAACATGGAAAAAACTGTTTTGGTGCTGCTGCCGCTCGACGGCGTACAGCGCACTAAGCTTACAGCTGTCGCGCCTCAGAGGCGCTTCCTCTTTTCCAGTGCGGACACCGTAACAGCAGAGCAAGCGCAAAGCGCGGAGATCATCATCGGGAATATCCCCCTATCGCTTTTGAAGCATTGTACGATGCTCAAATGGTACCAGCTCCAGTCCGCCGGTGCAGACAAGGTGCTCGGCTCCTTGGCGGCGGACGTATTGCTCACCAATGCCAGCGGCGCATACGATAAAGCGCAGGCAGAGTTTATACTCGGAGCGCTGTTAGCGCTTATGAAGCGGCTCCCCGCATACTGGAAAAACCAGCAGCAGCGCATCTGGCAGGATGAGGGCTTTGAACGGATGCTTTTTGGATCTACGGCTGTTCTTGTCGGTATGGGGCAGATCGGTGGTGCGCTTGCGGACATGCTCAACGCCTTGGGCGCGTATACGATAGGCGTCACGCGGACGGGGCGTTCCAATGTCTACGTTTCCGATGAGCTTCATGCCGTGGACAGGCTCGACGAACAGCTGATACGAGCGGATGCGGTCATTCTTACGCTCCCCGCAACGGCGGAAACAACCGGCATGTTTGATGCAAGGCGGTTTTCCTGTACACGCCGCGGCGCGCTGTTTTTAAATATGGGCCGGGGAAACACGGTCGACACGCAGGCGCTTTGCGACGCCTTGGAGAACGGCATACTATCGGGTGCCGCAATCGATGTAACCGAGGAAGAACCGCTTCCCGCGGCGTCGAAACTGTGGGCTTTACCAAACGTCATTCTTACGCCGCATATCGCCGGGCATGATTTTTTGCCCTTCGTGCTTGAAAAAACGCTCCACATCGCCATGAAAAACCTGGCAAGGTATGAGCGCGGGGAGCCATTGGAAAATGTAGTGGATCGTTCGCTGGGGTACCGCAGAAAGGATTTTGCGCCCGATCTGTCATAAACGGCGTCAGACTATCTGTTTTCTTCTTGGTTGGATTGATGCTATCGAAAAAGCGTGGTCGAATGGCTGCGTTTAAAACAGGGCGTTTTGTTGTCTGAGGAATATACCATTAGGTAACCTCGCCAAAAAATGGGTAAGTGCGTCCCGGGAATTGCTAACTTGGATGGATTGATCTGTTTTGAGGGCAAAAAGTAGGCTGATAACTCTTCATCATATTGAATTAGGTTTATCAACCTATGTTGGCGCACCCTGAGGGATTCGATTTCGGCTATCGGCAGGCCGCGCCCGTGTTTCATGCTTGCGCGTCGCGCCTGGCGCGAAATCCCGGGATGGGAAAACACTCCACCGGACTGTTTTCTTTTCCGCCGTTCGAACCCTTTTCACTCCTAAGACCAAATAAAAAGCCGCCCCTTTTAGGGAGCGGCTTTTTATTTGGTGGGGATGATAGGGCTCGAACCTACGACCTCTTCGATGTGAGCGAAGCGCTCTAACCGGCTGGGCTACATCCCCATGTTGCCCGGCGCTATCAACGGCGCGGCGGGTCTTTTTTACGCCGGTTATTTGTGGCCACCGAACCGGACGCGTGTTTTATTGTACAACATGGTATGCGATTTTGCAAGCCGGATTTTTCGCGCGGTCTCAAAAGCGCGCAGGCCCCCCCGCGCTTCTTGACAGCAAAACGCGCGACTGCTATATTCGAAGTAACTTCTTCCCTTTTTCTTTCAAAAAACCGTAATACCGTACAAAACGCCGCTCCCCCTATCTTCCGCCATAAAGGAGAAGCGCATGAAAAGCCTCAACGTCGCCGTCATAGGTTCGGGCAGCACGTATACGCCCGAGCTCGTGGAGGGCTTCATCCTCCACGGCAAAAGCCTACCGTTGAAATCCTTCCGTTTCATGGATATCGACGCGAAAAAAAACGCGAGCCTGGCCGCGTTCGCGCGGCGGATGCTCAAGCACGCGGGGCTCGACGTATCCGTGCTCGAAACGGACAACCTCGAAGAAGCGGTAAACGGCGCGGATTATGTGCTTGCGCAGATACGCGTAGGCGGCCTGAGCGCGCGCATCCGCGATGAAAAAATTCCCTTGAAGTACGGCCTCATCGGGCAGGAAACGGTGGGCGCGGGCGGCTTTATGAACGCGCTTCGCACCATACCCGAAATGATGAAGGTCGCCTCGGCCATGGAGCGCTTTGCGCCCGAGGCGTGGCTCGTCAACTTTTCCAATCCTTCGGGCATCGTGGCGGAGGCGCTGCAAAACCATACGAACGTCAAGTCCCTCGGGCTTTGCAACATACCCATCACCATGGCGAAGGAGGCACAGCGGCTTTTTGAAAACGAAGCCGCGGACTGCGACTTCATAGGCCTCAACCACCTCGTATGGATGACGGGCGTGTTCCTTGGCGGCAAGAACGTTCTACCGGATATGCTCGAGGGCGGCTTAACCTTCGGCGGCATGAAAAACGTGCCGGACATGGGTTTCGAGCCGGAGCTTTTGAGGCTCGCGGGCGGCGTGCCGTGCAGCTATTTCAACTATTATTACTATCCCGAAAGGATGCTTCATAAATGCCTCAGCGCCGAGCGCACGCGCGGTGAGGAGGTAAGCCTGCTCGAACAGGAGCTTCTTAACCGGTATCAAAGCCCCGCGCTCGAGGAAAAGCCCGAGGAGCTTGAAAAGCGCGGCGGCGCGTACTATTCCTACGCGGCGGTGTCGCTGGTGGACGCCCTTGAAAACGACAGGCGCGCGGTGCACGTGGTGAACGTAAAAAGCGGAGGCACGACAGGCTTTTTAAGGCCCTCCGACGTTGTGGAAACGCGCTGCCTCGTAGGGAAAAACGGCGCGGAGCCGCTAAGCGCGAGGACGCCCCCCACGCCGCACGTCGTTTCCATGATGCAGACACTCAAAAGCTACGAGCGCCTCACCGTGGAGGCCGCTCTTACGGGAAGCTACGAAACGGCGCTCAGCGCGCTCATGCTCAACCCCCTCGTGGGCGATTACCACAAGGCAAAAGGCGCGCTCGATGAAATGCTTTTGAGCAACCGCGCGTTTCTGCCGCAGTTCGAAGGGTATTTCCTTCGGGAGGAAAAGCGATGAAGAAGCAAAGCCTGTTCCTCGGCGTAGACGGCGGCGGCACCAAAACCCATTGCGCACTCTTTTGCTTGGAGAGCGGCGCGCTCGACTTTCTCGAGGCGGGGCCCGGCAACCACGAAAGCCTCCCGGGCGGCTTCGAGGGGCTTGCCAAGGCGTTAAACGAAATGCTTCTGCCGCTGCTCGCGCGAAACGGCGTTTCCCCCGCGGATGTCGCCGCCGCGGCTTTCGGCTTGGGCGGCATGGATGCGCCTATCCAGCACGAGATCATCTCCGGAATTATCCGCGGCATGGGCTTTCAAAACTTCGCGCTCGCGAACGACGCGTTTTTAGGCATCAAGGCCGAGTGTTCAACAGGCTTCGGCATCGGCGCGGTGAACGGCAGCGGCTTTTCCGTGGTGGGCATGAGCGAAAGCGGCCGCAGCATTCAGATCGGCGGCAACGGAGATTGGACGGGCGACAAGGGAGGCACGGCCTTTTACCTGCCGCAGATGATCTCCGCCGTGTACGCCGAGCTTTATAAGGACGGAGCGCGCACCGCGCTCACCGGGAAGCTTCAAACTTACCTGGGCATGCCGCCGCGCGAGCTGTACGTGCAGTCGCTCATGCTCAAGGCCATGGAGAACGAGGACGCGCTTTCCCTTGCGCTTTGCACGCTCCTTTACGAGGCGGCAAACGAAAAGGACGCCGCGGCCCGCGCCATTTTAGAGGAAAGCGGACGCGACTACGCGCTTTCCATCCGCATCGCGGCGCGCGAGCTGGAGCTTCCCGCCGATGTGGAGGTGGCGCTCATCGGCTCGCATTTTAAACGCGCGCAGAGCGAGCTTGTGCTTGAAACCATACGAAGCGAGCTAAAAAAAGATACGGAACGAAGCTATGCCCCTCGCATCATACGCACGCAGCCGGTGGCGGGCGCGCTCCTTTGGGCGCTTGAGCTTGCCGGGCGAGGCGGCGAGGCGCAACGGGAGCGGATACACGAGTTGATGCGAAAATACGCATAAAACTTAAGGCACGGGGCGAAACGCCCCGTGCCTCTTGCTATTTATGTGCCGTCATTACAGGCTGTCGGTTAACTCTTTGTTCACCCGCCGCACCGTTTCCATATCGAGCTTCATCACCGCGCGGTCGTAGGTGAAAACGCCGTTCAATTCATCCTCCACGTCGCTCACCTGCGTGTAGACGGCGGCGCAAAGCCCCTCTTTCACGGCCGGCAGAATCTCACTTCTATAAAGCCTTTCGTAAGCTGCGCTCAGCGCGCGCGCCGATTTATAAAGCTTATAGCCGAAGCGCTTATCAGAAAACGTGTGGCCCTGCGTAAACAGGCTGTAACCGCCGAACTCGCTCAACACCTGTATGCGCCCGAGCGGGTCTTTTTTAGGGCGGAAGGGCTTAAAGTACACGTGCGGCCCTGCAAGGTCGCCCGCATTTTGGTCGTAATAGCCGCTTGCGTGATCCACGAGGCGGGAAGGGTCCATGGCCTTGACCGCTTCCGCGACGCGCTTCGCGTCGAACTGCCCCCATCCCTCGTTGAACGGCACCCATACGGCGAGCGAGACCGCGTTTTTCAAAAGCTCCACGGTGCGTCTCGCGTCGCGCTCGAAGGCGGCGCGGCTTTTTTCGTTTTCCCTGCCGAACCGCGCGTAATTGCTATCGTCGAGCCGCGCGCCCACGCGGGGCAGCGCGTAGATGACAAAGGGGTCGTACGGCCCGCCGCCGCTCACGAAATCCTGCCAAACGAGCATGCCGAGCCGGTCGCAATGATAGTAGAAGCGAAGCGGCTCTACCTTGATGTGCTTTCTGAGCATATTGAAACCGAGGCCCTTGAGAGTCGCTATTTCCCATGCCATGGCCGCGTCGGAGGGCGCGGTATACATGCCGTCGCTCCAATAGCCTTGGTCGAGAAGCCCGCTCATAAAAAGCGGCTTACCGTTGAGCGCGAAGCGCGCGCGGCCAAATTCATCCCGCACGGCGGAAAACTTGCGCATGCCGAAATAGCTTTGTACGCGATCTTCCCCCGCCTCGATAGAAAGCGTATACAAAAACGGGCTTTCGGGGCTCCACGATTTGAAATCGGGCAAGGGAATGCGCACGCTCGTCCCCGTGAATTCGGCCCGCGCGGCCTCCGCGTCGCCGTCCAGCACGGCGACGCGCGTTACGGCGGGTATGTCGGACGCAAACGAAAGCGTCAGTTCAACCGCCGCCTCGTCGTAAAGCGGGGCGATGGAAAGCGCCGTAATATGAAGCTCGGGCACGGTCTCGAGCCACACCGTTTGCCAAATGCCGCTTTGCGGCGTGTACCATATGCCGCCGCGCTTTATGCGCTGCTTGCCGTAGGCTTCGGTGCCCAAATCCGAATCGTCACGCACGCGCAGGGTCAAAACGTTTTCGCCGCCGCGGAGCGCGTCCGTTACGTCGAACGAAAACGGCCAGTAGCCGCCTTCGTGGGAGCCGAGCGCCGCGCCGTTGAGGAACACCTCGCAAACTTGATCCACCGCGCCGAAATGCAGGAGCGTGCGCATGTTTTCCCCTTGCGCGGGATAGGTAAAGCTCCTTTTATAAAAAAGCGTATCGCCCGGCTTGAGCGCGCGCCGCACGCCGGAAAGAAGGCTCTCGGGCGAAAACGGCACGAGGATATCGCCGTCGTAAACCTCGGGCGCGGTATCGTCCCGCCGTATGGCGTATTCCCACGGGCCGTTGAGGCAGAGCCATTGCGCGCGTATGAACTGCGGGCGCGGGTATTCCGCGTGCGGCGTTTCGCTTTTGCCGAGCGCCTTTCCCCATCGCGTGTAAAGGAGCGTGTTTTCCTTTTTTATCATGCCTTCGCCTCCTCCGTTTTCGCTTGACGGTGCAGCAGAAGAAGCGGCGCGAGCGCCAAGAGGTGCACGGCGGCGGCCGCCAAAAACATGAGCGGGCCCGGCACCTGCTCGCCCCCCGCCGAGATGGAGTTGGCGTTGATGATGGCCGCGCCGATATAGGGGCCTACCGCCATGGGGAAGAGCACCAAAAAGAGCATCCTGATCCCCTGAAAATGGCCGGAGCGCTCGGGCGGGGTGTAATCGCGCACGAGGCCGCTCATGCACGCGCTCAAAAGCATGCCGCCGCCCATCATCGCGATGCCCGCGCCGGCGAGCGCGAGCGGGCCTTTTGCAAAAAACATCGCCGCAAGCCCCGCCATATCCACGGCCACGGCGCGAAGCGCGAATTTGACCTTGCCGAGCTTATCGATAAGCCGCCCGAACGCGACGCTCACGACGGCGCTCCCTACGAGCACGGCGCCCAATACGGGCACGTAATTCGTGATTTTCTGGTAGTGCTGTATGTAAATCAAAAGATACGGCATGTATATTTGCGTACCCACGCCCAAAATGCCCACGCCGCAGAGCGCGAGGTAGAGCCGTAAGTTCTTTTTGACGACGCCGGGCCTTAAGCCGTACACGAGGTTTTTAAAGTACGGCTCCTTTTTGGGCGCGAGGTCATGCGAATCGCGCAGGAAGAAAAACCCCGCTGCGCCGCCAAGCGTCACAAGGCCGCCCACGATGAGGAAGAAAGTATCCCACCGCCCCGCCTGCGTGAAGCCGTCGAGCGCGCCGAACACGAAAAGCGTGGAAAGAAGCGGCAGCGCCGCGAGCACACTTTCCGTCCTGCCGCGCTGATCCGCGGTCGTAGCATCGTTAACCCAGGCG
Organism: Eubacteriales bacterium; assembly: GCA_021372675.1. Classification (GTDB taxonomy): domain Bacteria; phylum Bacillota; class Clostridia; order Christensenellales; family CAG-138; genus UBA7707. The sequence goes on along the minus strand of JAJFTZ010000103.1, from coordinate 9,591 downwards.
TTGAACGCCGCGTCGTTGGCGGTGCTGCCGAAAAAGGTCATCACGCAGTCCATCAGCACAACGACCGACGCCGTTACCTGCACAGCGGCCGCGGGGCCTACGAGAGAGCCGATATTGCTTACGCTAAGCGCCGCAAACGCCATTGTGGAAACGCCCCACAAAATATAGCCGTATACCATAAACGCGCGGCGTTTCCCGAGCCGGTCGCTCAAGCCGCCCATCAAAAGTGTGGTGAGCGTGGCCGTGAGCGCGCTCGCGGCCACCATGTTCGCCACCACCACGGGGTCGGTGGTGATGGTATTGTAAACGAATACGTTGAAGTACATGTTTTCGATGGTCCACGCCACCTGCCCGAAAAACCCGAACAGCAAAAGCGTAAGCCAAGTTCTCTTCCCAAGCGGTGCCGGTTTCACGTTGTTGCCCCCTTGCAGATTAATCGCCTGAGGCTAATGTATCACATTCCAAAAACAATGTAAATCGCGCGCGGATACGGCCGCATTGGCCTTTGCTCGGCGGGATTTATGCTGTATAATAATGGGCAACGGCCCCCTCCCCCGCGCCGCCGCGGCGCCATCCTAGTTTTTTCGGAGGTGCTTGCAATTATGAACAAATCGCTCGCCCGAGAGCTTACCGCGCAGATGACGCTCGAGGAAAAGGCGTCGCTCTGCTCCGGGCTCGATACTTGGAGGCTCAAACCCGTAGGCCGGCTGGGGCTAAACTCCATCATGGTGACGGACGGGCCGCACGGGCTCAGAAAGCAGCCCGAGGAGGCCGATCATTTGGGCCTCAACAAGAGCCTGCCCGCCGTTTGCTTTCCTGCCGCCAGCGCGACGGCGTGCAGCTTTGATCGCGACCTTCTCTTTCGGATCGGCGCGGCGATGGGCGAAGAATGTTTACAGGAAAACGTCGCCGTTCTATTGGGCCCGGGCGTCAACATAAAAAGAAGCCCGCTTTGCGGCAGGAATTTCGAGTATTTCAGCGAGGACCCATTCCTCGCGGGCGAGCTCGCCGCGTCGCTCATCAACGGCGTGCAGAGCAAGGGTATAGGAACCTCCCTCAAGCACTATGCCGCCAACAACCAGGAATCCCGCCGGATGACCGTAGACAGCGTGGTAGACGAGCGCGCCTTAAGAGAAATTTATCTGAGCGCGTTTGAAACGGCGGTCAAAAAGGCGCAGCCGTGGACGGTGATGTGCAGCTACAACCGCATCGCCGGGGAATACGTTTCCGACAGCAGGCGCTTTTTAACCGATATTTTACGCGGCGAATGGGGCTTCGACGGCCTTGTGGTAACGGATTGGGGCGCGTGCAACGACCGCGTGCAGGGCGTGCGCGCGGGCTGCGACCTTGAAATGCCCTCCTCCAACGGCTACAACGACAAGGAGATCGTAAAGGCTGTGGAAAGCGGCGCGCTCGATATGGAAACGCTCGACGCGACCGTGGAGCGCATTGTGCGCCTTATCCTCGACGCGCAGGAGCACAAAAAGGAGGGTTACGCCTACGACGAAAACGCGCACCACGCGCTCGCCCGCAAAGCGGCGGCGCAAAGCTGCGTGCTTTTGAAAAACGACGGCGGCATTTTGCCGCTCAAGGCGGGCAGTAGCCTCGCGGTGATCGGGCAATTCGCCAAAACACCCCGCTATCAGGGCGAGGGCAGCAGCCACATCAACCCCACGCGCCTCGACTGCGCGTTCGACGCGCTCCAGGCGGGCGGCGTATCGTTCGACTACGCCGACGGTTACGATAGCAATAAGCCCGACGAGGCGAATGAGGCGCTTATCGAAGAAGCCTGCGCCGCCGCGCGCGGCAAGGACGCCGTGCTCATCTTTGCCGGCCTGCCGCCCGCGTACGAAAGCGAGGGCTTCGACCGCACGAAGCTCGATATGCCCGCGAGCCACGACCGCCTCATAGAGGCAGTGTGCGCCGTAAACCCCAACACGGCGGTGGTGCTGCAGCTTGGCGCGCCCGTCACGATGCCTTGGGCGGAGCAGGTTAAAGCCATCCTCCTCGCCTACCTCGGCGGGCAGGGGGGCGGAAGCGGCGTTGCCGACGTGCTTTTAGGCGACGTAAACCCGAGCGGCAAGCTTGCGGAAACCTTCCCCCTCGCCTTACGCGATACGCCGAGCTATCTAAATTTCCCCGGCGGCACGAAAACCGTGGAGTACCGCGAAAGCATCTACGTGGGCTACCGCTATTACGACGCGGCGGGCAAGGAGGTACTGTATCCCTTCGGCCACGGGCTTTCCTACACCACCTTTGAATATTCCGGCCTGCGCCTCAACCGCACGCGTTTTCTTAAGGGCGGCACGCTCGAGGCGAGCTTTACGGTGAAAAACACCGGGAGCGTGCGCGGCGCGGAGGTCGCCGAGCTTTACGTGCGCGCGAAAGCCTCCAAGCTGTTCCGCGCGCCGCGCGAGCTTAAGGGCTTCGAAAAGCTCATGCTCGAGCCGGGCGAAGCAAAGACCGTCACCATAGAGCTCAACGACAGGAGCTTTTCCTATTACAACGCGGAGGGAGCGCGCTTTGCCGTAGAGGGCGGCGCATACGCGGTGGAGATCGGCGCGTCGAGCCGCGACATCCGCCTGAACGCGGATATCGACGCGGAGGGCGACGGGCTCGAGGGGGCGCTTCTCCCGCTCTACGAAACCTTAAGCGCCTACGCGCGGCCCGCCGGCACGCCTCTCAACATCCCCAACGCGGAGTTTTCGGCGCTGCTCGGCCGCTCCCTGCCGGTCGCGAACCGCCAAAAAGGGGAGCCTTTCAACATCAACAGCACCCTGAAGGATATGGACCGAACGCTCATCGGCAAGATCATGCTTGCGCAGGTGAAAAAGATGGCCAAGGGCATGCTCGGCGACGATGTGGACGAGGGGCTTATGAACATGTTCAGCGCCATGCTTGCGGAAATGCCCATACGGAGCATCGCCGCCATGAGCGGGGGCGCGCTCACACCCACACAGGGGCAGGGACTTATCGACATCGCGAACGGCAGGCTGCTCACGGGCGTTAAGAAGCTAATGGCCAAGGAAAAAAAGAAGGCATAAGGGAGGCGAGAGCCATGCCGAATCTCATCCGCAAAAAGCTCATAGAAACCTGGAAAAAGATAGGAGCGGCGGACGCCGCGCGCATCGCGGAGCAAACGCCCACACCGGGCGTTACGGTCGAGCGCGGCATCCCCTACCTTGCGGACGGCCACCCCATGCACACGCTCAACGTTTACTATCCCGAGGGCGCCGCGGGGCTTTTGCCGACGGTCGTCGATATCCACGGCGGCGGCTGGATGTACGGCGACAGGGAGCTGAACCGCCATTTCTGTATGTTTCTCGCGGCTCAAGGGTATGCGGTCGTCGGCATGAGCTACCGGCTTTTGCCCGAAACCGATCTAAGAGGACAGGTGCAGGATATTTTTGCGAGCCTGCATTGGCTCGAAGGCCACGCCGCCGAGCACCATTGCGACCTAACCGGGGTTTTTCTCACCGGCGACTCCGCGGGCGGGCATTTATCCGGCCCAGCGGCCAGCGTGAGCCTGAGCGGGGAACTGAGGAAGGTATATGGCGTTTCGCCGCTTTCGTTCCCCTTTCGAGCGGTGGCGATCAACCACGGCGCGTGCAACGTGAACGAGCTCGGTTTTATAAAGGGCTTTATGGGCACGCTTGTGGAACGGGAAATGAAAAGCATGCTGTTCGGCAAAAGACCGAAATCCTCGCCGCAATACCGCAGGGCGAGCCTTACGGATACCGCTGTCGGCATAACCCTGCCGCCCCTCATGCTCATCAGCAGCGAACCGGACGGGCTCCACGAGCGCCAAACGTTAAAGCTCCACGCGTGGCTGAAGGAGCGTGGCATACCGCATGAAACGCTGTTTTGGACGAGGGAGCGGGGCGAACGCCTGACGCATGTGTTCAACATCACCCACCCCGAATACGAGGAGGCCGTGGAGACAAATTTGATGATGCTCGCGTTTTTTGAAAAAAGTATGAAGCGGGAAGGGGCGGTGCGGGATGAGCAAATATGACCCCCTGTGGGACTATGTGCAAAAAAACGGAAGCCCGTCGTTCAAGCTGACCTTCGACGAGATCAAGGCTATCGCGGGCATAGCGATAGACCATTCCTTTTTGAACTACAAAAAGGAATTGGCGGAATACGGCTATCAGGTAGGCAAAATTTCTTTGAAGGAGCAGACCGTTATCTTCAACAGAATCGGTTGATGCTTTCCGAATTTAATGAGGAGAACCCGCGTGGAAGTGAAGATCGAACCGGCCTATGACCGGCCGCAGGAAGTCGCCCGCCTGTTCGGCGAATATATGGACGCCATCATCAAGCAGGACGCGGAGGTTGAAAAATGCCTCGCGGCCCAAAACTATAAGGATGAAATAAACGTCCTGCACGAAAAATACGGTTTGCCGGGAGGTAGGCTCTACCTTGCCACCTTGGACGGCCGCGCCGCGGGCTGCATCGCGCTGAAGCGGTTCGACGATGCCTGCTGCGAAATGAAGCGCCTGTACGTAAAACCCGAATACCGCGGGAAGCACATCGGAAACGCTTTGGTCGAACGGGTCCTTTCGGACGCCAGGGAGATCGGGTACAAGCACATGCGTTTGGATACCTTCCCATGTATGGAGAGCGCGCTCAAAATGTACCGCCGGTACGGGTTTTATGAAATCGATCGCTACAACGACAACCCCGCCATAAACGCGGTTTACATGCAGCTTGATCTATGAAAGGGCCGCGCTGCTTTTGCGGCGCAGCCCTCGCAACTTAAAAAACCGCTCCGAAGGAGCGGTTTTTTTGCGTATGTGTTTTACTTTGTTTCCTTGACCTCTGTGTCGAGGGTGTTTTCCACGGGGGAATCCTCCACGGAGGCAATCGCGCCGCGCGCGAACACGAGGCGAACCTTGTCGGGGCCGACGGAGATGGTGATAACGTCGTCCTTCACGGTGGTAACGGTACCGTAGATGCCGCCGATGGTGCGCACGCGGTCGCCCACCTTGATGGCCGAAAGCATCTGCTTGATCTTCTTATCGCGCCTGCGCTGCGGGATGATCATAAGGGCTACCATGCCCACCATGAGGATGATGAGAAGGCCGCCGCCGCTGAAAAAATTCCCAATGCTGTCGATAAAACTTTGGTCCATGCGTATAAACCGTCCTTTTAAAAATTGCTCGAGCCGCGCAGGCCCGCGTTTGTCTCATCCATAATACTAGGCGCAGACTCGGTGCGTCAAGGAAAAAACCACAAGAATCACAAAAATGTTCATTTTCAGGCGCATTCCGCACGTAAAAAACAGGAATATCTGAAAAGCGCCGCCGCCGCGGCATCCGCATCAGTACATTTCGAGGGAAAAGACCGCCGCGTCCCGCGCGAAAAGCGTTTCAACGCTTTTGGGGAGCCCCGCGGCGAAGGCCCTATCGTCGAGCACCTTAAGCATATTAAAAACCTCCCGCGTAAAGCTTTTACGGGGGACGAGGGTTTGCCCGGCGCGCACATGCGCGCGCACGCGGCCGTATTTTTCGCACAGCGCCCTCAAAAGCGGCAGGGGGTTTTCGCCCGCAAGCTCGAACGCGTGCGCGCCCCCGCCGCCGATATCGCAGGCCGCGTAAGAAATACCGTCGCACAAGAGAGCGCTTTCGTAGGTCGTCAGCTCCTCGAGCAGAAGCTCCATTTCCTTTTGCGCACGCACGCGCATGCCGCTAAGACCCGCAGCGAACGCGTTGTAAATTTTAAGAAGCTCCCCCGCGCCGGGCGCGTGCGTTTGCGCAGGCGCCACGCCGGAAAGCCCGTTTAAGGTAAGCTCGTAAACATCTACATGCGCGAAGGGCTTATAGCCGAACCCCTCGTAATACCGCGCGAGGCCCTGCGAGAAGGGCTTGAGCATCGTGGCGCTAAACCCGCGTTCGCGCATGATTTCAAAGGAGGCGTTGAGCATGTTTCCCGCGACGCCCCTGCCCCGTTCCTCCGGCAGCGTGGCAACGCCCGCCACGAAACCCACGCTTTTTTCGACGCCGAAAAACGTTACGGTATGCGGCAGCATGTGGACGGTGCCGATGAGCTTCTCTCCCGAAAACGCGCCCAGGATCCATTCCGGGCGGGTGCGCTTTTGAAAATAGTAATCGATAAACGCGGACTCGTCGTCCGGAAAGCAGGCTTCCCAAACCCGGCGTGCGGCGGGCATGTCCGAGGCGTTTAAAACGGAAAGCCGTGTCAAGATTTGCGCCTCCCCTCGAATTTTTCGAGAAGCGTCACCGGGTAGTAGGATAGCTTCGCGCGGCGAAGACCCTCGATCCCCATATCCTCCTCGCGGTTGATGAAGGTTACATCGGTAAACTCGTGCTCGACGAACTGCTGGTTGATGAACGAATAAAGCCCCGGCATGGAGGCATCCGCCTTTTCGATGTGGATGACCGCCATTTCGTCATTGATCTTTTCGCCGAGCGTAAACGCCACGAGCTTGCCGTCCACGCGCACACCCCCGCCCTTGACGCCTAAAAGCTCCATATGCGTAAGGATTTGGCGAATGGCCTCCATCTCCCCCAGCACGCCGGGCTCAAACACATCCTTGCACGCGATCCACGCGCAGTACACCTCCATGCACTCGTCGAGCATGTCGGGCGTGACCTTCACGTATTCGTAATCGTAGCGCGCGCGGAACTGATTGATATGGTTGCGCTTGGCGTGCAGCTTTTTGCCCTTGAGGGTCAAAAGGTCCTCCATGCGGTAGATGTAATCGTGGTTGTCGCGGTCCTCGATGAGCTCGTAGCCCTCGCATTGCTTAAACGCGTCGGCGATTGGGCCGGAGATGGCCTTGAACAGCGGCGTTATGCCGTTTTGCACGCAGTACGCCTCCGCAGCCGCGACCGCGCGCGCATAATCGGCGGCGGGCGAAAGCGTGAGCGGCGCGAATTGAAACGGCTCCTGCTTGCCGTATTGGAGGAGAAAGAACAGCGCCCCGTCGGCTTCGGCGAGCTTGATGCGGCCGTCGGTGCCCCACATGAGAAGGTTGGTGAAGGTATATTCCGAGCTTGAAAGGCGCCATGGCGCGGTATAGCGTAAAACGAGCTCCCGCATTTCGGGAGCAATGGGCCGGAATTGCAGCATAAAAACCTCCGATGATATTCCGATATGATTTTACATCAACTCGCTTTAGGTTGCAAACCCAAGATGGATGCTTTATAGTTAAAAATACGAGTTTTTATCGAAAGGTTTTACGTTATGAAGCTCAACGTCAGGCAGCTCGTGCTCGCGGCGCTTTTTGCGGCGCTCACGGCGGTGGGCGCGTTTTTAAAGCTGCCCATTTCCGTGGTGCCCATCACCCTGCAGGTGTTTTTCGTGTTCCTCGCGGGCCTTTCGCTTCCGCCGCAGGCGGCGTTTCTCTCGCAGGCCGCCTACCTCGTGACCGGCCTTGCGGGCGTGCCCGTATTTACGGGCGGCGGCGGCGTTTCCTACGCGCTTACCCCCACCTTCGGCTATCTTTTATCCTTCCTCGTGATGGCCCCCGCGACGAGCTTTCTCGCGCGGCGTTATCTTTTCAAGGGCAAAAAGGCGAAGTTCGCGGCGCTCTCGGCGCTTCTCACGCTTTTTTGCGAGCTGATAGGCCTTGGGTACATGGCGCTCCTGCTCTACTCGCTCGGCACGCCGCTCGCCGCCTCGAAGGCGCTCTACATGCTGTATGTGTTTTTCCCCATCGATCTTGTTAAGCTCGCGTTGAGCGTGCCTTTAGCTTACACCGTGCGCAAGCGCGCGCCGGGGCTGCTCGAATGAAAAATGCAGCAAAAAACGGAGCCGAGGCTCCGTTTTTATTGGCTTTTCTATTTCGGCGCTCCCTTATTGCGGCGCGCTGATCTCGTATTCCGCGCTCACGGTAGCGGTCACGGCGATTTCGCCCGGGCTTACGGGCACCGCCGCCATGTCGCTTGCGGCGAGCTCGTTGCCGGCTCTAGGCGCTTCCACGGGGGTGCTCGAGTAGCTCGTTTCGCTCACGCCTACAGGTATGGCCGTAAGCGTTGCGCCCGCGGCCTCCGCGATGGCCTGCGCCTTGGCCGCGGCATCCGTCAGAGCGGCCGCCAAAGCGTTTCTATAAGCCTCTGTGGTATCTTCGATACTGAAGGCGACGCCGTTGGTGGATGTGGCGCCCGCCGCCACGGCGTCGGATATTACCTTGCCCAAAGTATCGAGCGCGCGCACCTTTACGGTGATCTCGTTTTCCATGGAATAGCCCACGACCACGGCGGGGGATTTATCGTAATTGTACATTTCGTGAAGGTTCACATACGAGGTCGCGATGTCCTTATCCGCGATGCCGTTCGCCTTCACGGAGGCAAGCACGGCCTCCATGAGCGAGCTGTTTTTATTTTGCGCCTCCACCGCCGTTTCGGCGGTGCTCGAAACGCCCAGCCGCAGCGTGGCAAGATCGGGCTCGAGCGTAACCTTGCCGGAGCCGTTTACGGTGACGAGGTTTTTCTCCTCCTGCGCGGGCTGGTTGATGACCACGTTTGGTACGATGGTCTGCTGCGGCAGATCGGAGCTCTGCTGAAGTTCGGCCTTACAGGCGGTTGCGACCATAACGAGCGTTAAGACCAGCGCGAGCACGGCGATAAGCCGTTTGTTCCCGTTTTTCATTTGCGGGGTTCCTCCTTATCGGTTTCAAATACACGGATTGCTTTTTCTTTTTTGTGTTTTTTCGAGGCGCGCACGGTGAGGATTACGATCACGGCAACCACGCCCAGCACCGCCAGCACGGGAAGCGCGCTTACGAGGAACACGAACAGGTTCACGAAGAAGGTGCCCACGCCATACAGCGTATCGGTAAACCCGCGGCTGATGCGCTCCCCTACGGAAACCTGCGCGGCCGGCCCCTCGTTGAGCCTGAGCTCCGTGATGTTCACGTTCACCGTCGCGTAATTTATGAGCCCGTCGTAGCGGCGAAGCTCGGTGGTGAGCTGCTCGATCTGGAGCGTAACGTCCGCGATCGCGTTTTCCAGCGAGATGATATCCGCAAGGTTATCGGTCGTCACGAGGATGCCCTTGAGCCTTTCAAGCTGCGTGCGCAACACCTCGAGGCGCGTATCAAGATCGAAGTACGCTTCCGATACGTCCTGCGCGCTTTCGTTGGACGAGAGGAGCGTGCCGTAGCCCTGCACCCCCTGCACAAACGCGTCCGCGATTTCGGCGGGGACACGAAGCGTCAAGTAGGCGTTGCGGCCCGGGTCGCTGTAAGCCGTGGGCTTGCGGCCGTTGACCGTAGAGCTTTCCACATAGCCCCCCGCATCCGCGGTGTTTTTGATGATAGAAGCGAGATCATCGTCGAACGTATTTGTTTCAAAGGATACGGAAAACGTGCGTATGATCTTGTGTCCGCCGTAATCCGGCATGCCGCTTTGCGTGGAGGCTGTTTTCGTTTTGATATACTCCGCCTCGCCGGAGCCGCGCGCCGCGGTATCCGCGGCCGGCGCGGGCGCGGCGGCCGGAGCCGTGGACGCGCCGTCCATATAGTAGCCTTCGTCGCGCTGCGACGTCGCGGCGCAGCCTGCAAGGAGAAGCAGCGCAAGCGCGAGCGCTATGCTTAAAAACCGTTTCATTTCCATACCCTCCCAT
>JAJFTZ010000092.1 GCA_021372675.1 Eubacteriales bacterium | reverse complement strand
ATAAACTGCGAAACGCTGTAGCGCGCGTACGCGTCCCCGCGGCGAAGCGAGCCGCCGATGCACGCGCGCAGCTTATCGATGGCGCTGTTGAGCGTTTTCGCGGAGGGCGGCGCTCCCGTTTTCCCGTTCGCCGTGATGAGGCACAGATAAAGCGTGTTGCCCGCGCGCTCCGCCGCGCGCACCTCCAGGCGGTAGATATCCTTGAAGACCTCGTATTCGCAGTAGAAGGCGCCCCCGCTTTCGGCAGCTTCGCGCATAGATTCCTTGATAGCGTTCAGGTCGGTCTCCACGCTGTTGGTCGCCTTGGTGATCTCCTTATAGAGCGCCATAAGCTCCTTGGAGGGCGTAACGCCGAACTCGCCGTAGAAAAGATCCGTCATTTCCTTGTATTGCACGAGCGCGGCCTGCGGGTTTTTCATCTCCACCAGCGCGAGGATGAGGTTATAATATAAGAATTCGTCGTATTTATCTATGGTGATGGCCTGGCGGCATATCCGCACGATCTCCGAGTGGCGCTCGAGCGCGCGAAGCATGTCAACCGCGCTGTGCACGGCGTTCAAATACGTGTTGTGATAGTAGGCGTTGAGCGGTATCACCCACTGCTCGTAGGCGGACATGGGCAGGAAATCGCCCTTGTACAGATCGACGGCCTCGAGATACGCCGCGATGCGCTCCTCGTCGCCGAACTGTGAGGAAGCCGCCTTTTTGCACAAAAGCTCGAAGCGGTCCACGTCCACCTCGAAATCCATATCCGGGTTCCACGCGTAGGAATCGCGGTGGTGCACGAGCATATCGCGCCCGTCCATGTAAGAAAGCTCGTCGAGCACCGCGCGGATGCGAAAGATCAGCGTTTTGAGCGCGTTGCCCGGATTGTCGCTTTTTCCGCTCGGGTATAAAAGCTCGATCAGCTCGTTCTGCGAAACCTCGCGGTTACGAAACGCTATAAGATACTCGAGCGGCACCCATATTTTTTTGGAGCGTATGGTTTGGTCGCTGATGGTCTTATCGCCGTATGTGAGCGAAAAACCGCCGAGCATACCGATATGGAGCTTTTGATTTTTCGGCATAGCGTTTCCCTCGCCGCCTTTCGGGCAAAAAGAATTTCAACCGGATGGGGGTGTTTTTTATTTTACACGATTCGACGCTTTGCGGCAATGATATACAGCCGTATATATTTACTTTTTTTGCGCAATATGATAGTATTTTTGAAACCAAGAGGGGTTTTTTTCGTTTTTTGTCAGCTTTTTCAACGGTTTCTCATTTCACGCTTCGGTTACGGACGGTTACGGCATATGCCGGATACGGACTACGATCCGGCGGAAAGCAGGTGTAGGATGCAGCGCTTCCTTCGCGGCGTCGCGTGCATATCGCTCCTTTTGACCGCGCTCATGTTTCTTCTGAGCGCCTGTTCCGCCGCGCCCGCGGCTTTCCCCAGCGCCAAAGCCGCTTCAACGCCAACCTCCGCCGTGGAAATGGAGCTCGACCTTACGCCTCTCGCGCAAAGCCCCGCCGTATCGAGCGTGCTTTTGCCGGAGGCGAGCGGGGAGCTTGTTTACAAAAACAACACCGCCGCGATCGACGCCTCCAACACGGAGATGGGCTACGTCATGGTGCGCTGCCTCGTGCCAGGCGAAAAGCGCATGAAGGTGATCGTCACCGGCCCCGGCGGCACGGCGTATACCTATAATTTAGCGCGCGACGGCGCTTACGCGGTGTTTCCGCTTTCCGACGGCAGCGGTGCCTATGCGGTCGCCGTTTACGAAAACGCCTACGATTCCAAATACGCGCTCGTTTTGGACGCGAAGCTCGACGTAAATTTGAAGGACGAGTTCGCGCCCTTTTTGACCCCCAACCAGTTCGTAAATTATACCGACGGCTCTGCGGCCGTGCTCCTCGCGCGAAAGCTCACGGAAGATGTTTCCGACCCGCTCAAAAAGATCGAGACCGTTTTTAACTATGTGGTGACGAACATCCGCTACGATTACGAGCTCGCAAAAAACGTGCAAAGCGGGTATCTGCCCGATCTCGATAAGGTGCTTTCGCGCAAAAAGGGCATCTGCTTCGACTACGCCTCGCTTATGACCGCCATGCTCCGAAGCCTCGGCATCCCCACGAAGCTCGTGGTGGGCTACACGGGGGACATCTACCACGCGTGGATCAGCACTTACACCGAAAAGGGCGGCTGGGTGGACGGCGTGATCTTTTTCGACGGCGCGAGGTGGAAGCTGATGGACCCCACCTTCCTTTCCGCCGCGGACGACGACAGCATGGTGAGCTACGTGGAGAACGCCGAAAACTACAAGGCGAAATATCTCTACTGATTTGTTTCCCCGCATTTCTTTATAAAACCCCGCATTTCGCCGCTTTTCTTGTACGGGCGGCGATTTTGTATTATACTTTAGGTATTCTGTAAGAAAAAGGAAAAGCCATGAAGCGGGATTTTTTGGACGACGCGTATCTCGGCTCGCTTTGCCTCGAGCTTTCCCTGCTCGTCCGCGCGGGCGTTCCCTTTGCGGACGGCTTTCTCATGCTGCACGACGACGACAACGACGCGGCCTCCGCCTCCCTGATGAAGGAGCTTTCGCGGCTTTGCGAAAACGGCGCGCCCCTGAGCGCGGCGTTCAAGGCGGCGGGCGTTTTCCCAGAATATTTGATAAGCGCGCTTCGCGTGGCGGAAAAAACGGGCCGGCTCGAGGCGGCGCTCCACGCGCTTTCCGAGCATTACGAAAGGCAGCTCGCGCTTAAAAAAAGCCTCCGCAACGCCGTCGCCTACCCGGCGGTGCTGGTTTTGATCATGCTCGGGGTGGTTCTCGCGCTCGTTTTCGGCGTGCTTCCCGTGTTCGACGCGGTGTTCGCGCAGCTCGGCCTTACCATGCCGCCGCTCGCGCTTTTCCTGATGCGGCTTTCGCGC
>JAJFTZ010000090.1 GCA_021372675.1 Eubacteriales bacterium | reverse complement strand
ATGCTCTTCGCGCCCGCGCACACGACGGCTACGGGGGTTTTCCCAAGCTCCTCCAAATCGGCGGAAATATCCATGGTCGTTTCCGCGCCGCGGTGCACGCCGCCGATGCCGCCGGTGGCCAGTACTTTTATGCCCGCCATGGCCGCAAGCTGCATGGTGGAGGCGACGGTGGTGGCGCCGTCGCGCTTTTGCGCCACGAGTACGGGGAGGTCGCGGCGGCTCGCCTTGGCGACTTTTCCGCCGCCCGTGCCGAGGTATTCTAACTGTTCGTTGTCAAGCCCCACGCAGAGCCTGCCGTTTAGCACCGCGCAGGTGGCGGGCGTCGCGCCGTTTTCGCGCACGAGGCGCTCGCAGTTTTTCGCGGTCTCCACGTTTTGCGGGTAGGGCATGCCGTGGGAGATGATGGTGCTTTCAAGCGCCACGACGGGCGCGTTTTTTAAAAGCGCTTCCCTTACCTCGCCGGAAAGGAGAAGATGGTCGTTAAGCATAGGTACCTCCTAAAAAACTTTCGGCGGACGGCAAAAAACGCCGACACCGTTATAATAGCGTTAAGAATTCCCGGGTCAAAGATGGGCTGACCGCGCTTTCCGACTGCACCGTGAGCGCGCCCAAACGCGCGGCGAGCCGCGCGCATTCCTCCATGGAAAGTTGCATAAGATATCCCGCGCAGATCGCGGCGGTCGCCGCGTCGCCCGCGCCGGTCGCGTTTACGGCCTTTACGGTTTCAACGCGCGCGGTTCCCCGCGCGTTCGCGTCCGCGTAGAATACGCCCTGCGTGCCGAGCGAAAGAAACACCCGCTTCACGCCCGCGTCAAGGAGCGCGTCGGCGGCTTCGTCGGGCGTCGATTTGCCCGTGAGCGCCCGCGCCTCCAGGAGATTCGGCTTAATGACGCTCAAGTAGGGAAGCGCTTCTATAAGCCTCGCCGCCTTCGCCGCGGAAACGGGATCGGCCACCACGGGAACGCGCGCGTTTTTCGCGATAAAGGCAAGCGTTTCCTCCGGCAGGTTGGCGTCGATCACGCAGAGGTCTCCGGCGTTCACAGCCTCCATGTTTACGCGCTCGGGCGCGAGCGCGGCGAAGATGTCGTCCATATCGTTGAGGGCCGCGAACATGTCGCCGGATTCGTCGCACAGGCAAAGGTAAACGCCGCTTCGGCCGCCTTCCACGCGCACGGCGTTTTTGAGGGAAAGCCCGAGCGCTTCGGCATGGGATAGATGCGCGTCGGCATACGCGTCGCACCCCATGGCGCATATGAGCTCCGTTTCAAAGCCCATGCGCACAAGGTTTTCCGCGATATTCCTGCCCACGCCGCCCTCGCTTATCTTAACGCGGCCGGGGTTGGAGTCCCGCAGAAGAAGCGCGCGGCTTGGAAAGCCCGTGATATCCGTGGTGATGCCGCCCACGACGGTTACCTTATATTTCATGCATGCCATACATGCGGATTATACCACAGGCCCTGTGAAGTATGCTACAATAGCGTATAGTTGAGACCGTGGAGGCTTTGTTCCATGAAGAAATTCTTTTTGGCTATTCTCAAGGCGGCGTGCTATACGCTGCTGTTCTTTTTGCTGCAGGTTCTGGTGGTCGCCGCTGCGGGCGTCGTGTTCGCGGTGCAACAGGGCTTCGAGTTTGCCATGGACGGCGGGTCATTCGACGCGTTTGCCCTCGCCGGGCAGGGCGCGGATTTTGTGCTGCAAAACGCCAACCTTATTACGATCGTATCCTCGGCGGCCGCGCTGTTTTTCCTATGGCCGGTGTTTGCCGTGCAGCGCAAGAAATACGCCCTCGAGGTATCCCTCCTGCCCGCGAGGCCCGCGCTCGCGCCCGCAGCGGCCATTCTTTTGGGGCTTTCGTTCGCGTTCGTGCTGAGCATCGTACTCGACCTGCTGCCCATCCCCGAAAGCATGTGGGAGGAATATGAGCAGTATTCCTCGACCCTTGCGGATCAATCCCACCCGCTCATCGCATTCCTCGCGACGGTGCTCGTAGCGCCCGTTACGGAGGAGATCTTCTTTCGCGGGCTTGTCTACACGCGCTTGAAGCGCGGCATGCCCACCGCCGTTGCGCTCCTCGTGGAATCCGCGATCTTCGGGCTTTTGCACGGCGCGGCGATCTGGATGGCGTACGCGTTTTTGCTCGGCGTGCTGATGACGCTCCTCTACGAAAAATTTGGCACGGTGCTCGTGAGCATGGCGTTTCACGCCGCGTTCAACCTTGCGGGCGGCTACCTCGTAACGCGCGTCGATACGGAAAGCGGCGTCGTCTACTGGGCGGCGCTCGCCATAGCCGCGGCGGTGAGCGTCGCCTCCGCCGCGTGGATCGTTTCCATGCCGAAATACCGCGCGCCGCTCGCGCAGGGCGGGGAATAAGCGCGATAGGCGTGTTGCGAATAAGTTGAATGTATAGTCAATCAAATACAAAGGGCCGTTTCGGTCTCGAAACGGCCCTCTTTCATTTTTTGTTTTGCTTTTTACAGCTTTTCTACGCCCAGAACGGCCTGCTCCCCGTTGATATCCCACTCCTTCGCGTAGCCCTTCGGGCCTTGCTCCACGCGGTCCGCGAGCGTGTCGGCGGCGATGTCGCGGCCGAAGCGCGCGAAGATATCGGCGATTCTTTTGCTGCCCTCGTAGGAGACGGCGATATGATCCGTCACCTCAAAGCCGGCCTCCTTGCGCATGGTCTGTATCTTGCTCACCAATTCGCGCATAAAACCTTCGTCGATCAGCTCTTCGGTAAGGTTCACGTCGAGCACCACGGAAAGCTCGCGCTCGCCTGCGCTCACGAAGCCCTCCTTCTGCATGGTTTCCACGAGCACGTCCTCCGCGCTCAGGGAAACCGTTACGCCTTCCAGCTCAAACTCATAATTGCCGCCGTCTTTTTGCGCGGCTACGACCTTGTCGCCCACGCCCTCGCCTTGGAGGTAGGCGTTGATCTTGGGCAGTATTTTGCCGTAGCGCGGCCCGAGCGTCTTGAGCTGCGGCTTCACCCTGTAGCTGATGAAGCCCGTTGCGTCGGATACGAATTCCACGTTTTTCACGTTCAGCTCGTCGGCGACAATCTCCACGTACATGCGCTCGAGCGCCTTACCCTGCACGAACATCCTTTGAAGCGGCTGGCGGTTCTTGATGGCGGCGGCGTTTCTCGCGCTGCGCCCCAAGACCACGATGTTCAGGACCGCGTCCATATCGTGTTCGAGCGCGGGGTCGATGAAGCTGGAGTCCGCCTCGGGGAAGCGGCTCAGGTGTATGCTTTCGGGCGCGTCGTTATCCACGCTCCTCACGAGATTTTGGTAGATTTCCTCCGCCATGAACGGGATGAAGGGCGCGCATACGTGCGCGAGGGTTTTCAATACCGTGTAGAGCGTCATGTAGGCGGCTTCCTTATCGGCCGTCATCTCGCTGCCCCAGTAGCGCTCGCGGTCCCGCCGCACGTACCAGTTGGACAGATCGTCCACAAAGCCTTGCAGCTCGCGGCCCGCCTCGGTGATGCGAAGCGCGTCGAGGAAGGCGTCCACCGTTTTTACGAGCGTATTGAGGCGCGAGAGCACCCATTTATCCATGGCGGTAAGGTTTTCGCGCCTTAAGGCGTGCTTTGTGGGGTCGAAGCCGTCGATCTCGGCGTAGAGGATGTAGAACGCGTAGGTGTTCCACAGCGTCCCCATGAACTTTCTTTGGTACTCGGCCACGGTATCCTGCGAGAAGCGGCTCGGGAGCCACGGCATGGAGCCGGTGTAGAAATACCAGCGCACCGCGTCAGCGCCCTGCGACGAAAGCGCGGTCTTTGGCTCGACCACGTTGCCCTTGTGCTTGCTCATCTTTTGGCCGTCCTTATCCTGCACATGGCCCATGACAATGCAGTTTTCAAACGACGGCCCGTCGAACAAGCAGGCGGCGATGGCGGAAAGCGTGTAAAACCAGCCGCGCGTTTGGTCGATGGCCTCGCTGATGAAGTTGGCCGGGTAGCGCAAGCGGAAAAGCTCCTTGTTTTCAAACGGGTAGTGCCACTGCGCGAAGGGCATGGAGCCGGAGTCGAACCAGCAGTCGATCACCACAGGCTCGCGCTTCATAACGCCGCCGCACTTTTTGCAGGGGAAGGTCACGGGGTCTAAAAACGGTTTATGCAGCTCGATCGTTTCGGGCACGCCGGGGGCGAGCTCGCGGAGCTCGGCGATGCTGCCCACCACATGAACCTCGCCGCAGTCGCGGCATACCCATACGGGCAGCGGCGTGCCCCAGTAGCGCTCGCGGGAGATGCCCCAGTCGATCACGTTTTCGAGGAAGTTGCCCATGCGACCTTCCTTGATGGTCTCGGGCAGCCAGTTGATGCGGCGGTTGTATTCGACGAGCTTATCCTTCACGGCGGTCATCTTGATGAACCAGCTTTCGCGGGCGTAATAGATGAGCGGCGTGTCGCAGCGCCAGCAGAAGGGGTAGCTGTGCTCGAACTCGGGCGCGGAAAAAAGGCTCCCCTGCTCCTTGAGATCGCGGAGAATAAGCTTATCGGCATCCTTTACGAACGCGCCGTCCCACGGCGTGCCGCCCGTCATCTCGCCCTTGGTGTTCACGAGCTGTATGAAGGGCATGTCGTTTTCCTTGCAAACGCGCGCGTCGTCCTCGCCGAACGCGGGCGCGTTGTGCACGATGCCCGTGCCCTCGGTGGTGGTCACGTAATCGTCCGCCACCACGTAATGGCCGCGCTTGCCCGTTTTTTTTGCCGCCGAAGCGGTGCATTCGAAAAGCGGCTCGTAGCCGCGCCC
>JAJFTZ010000077.1 GCA_021372675.1 Eubacteriales bacterium | reverse complement strand
ATGCAAAACGAGCCGGGCAAAGTCCCGGCTCGTTTTTTATGCGTTGGGATCGGCAAACAGGTATTTATCGGGATAATCCTCGTAGCGTATCACAAGATCGTTCCCCATGGGATCGAGGGCCTTCATGTGCAAAAACGCGTCGTTCACGTTTTGGAGCATGTTTTTGAAGCCGGACCCCTCCACGATCAAATAGCCCGCGCGCGCCGTGGCGTTTTCCGTTTCGGGCACCGTATCGCCCGCGCAGTAAAAGCCCTTCGCGTGGAGCACGCCGGGGCACGCGAGCATGGCCGCATCCGGCGTGACGGAAGCGAGCCTGCCGGGCTTGAAAAAATAAAGCTGCGTGGACACAAAGCGGCCGCGCTTCATCATGTCGTAGCCCTCGAGCGCACCCGTATCGCAGCGGCCGATCCCCGTAAGGTCGAGGAGCAGGGAAAGCGCGTCGATCCCCGCGATATGCGGCAGCGTAAGGTCCTCGTACGCGCCGCCGATGCGCGCGGCGATCTCGTTGACCTTGATCCCCCTATCGCCTACGAGGTACTGAAAGTAGATAGGCCCGTTTTCGAGCTTGAAGGCGCGCACGATGCGCTCCGTGAGGGCCGTGATCTCACCGTGATATCTTTTCAGGTGCACGGACGGGAAATTATGGCAGAGGCAGATGCCGATGTGCTTCGTATTTTTGATGGTCACGCGATCCACCACCGAAAGCACCGTAAGCCGTCCTTTGTCGAGCCAGCCGTTTACGGTGATCTCGTCGTTTGGATAGAATTCCTCCAACAGCGCGCGATCCTCGCGCGAAAACGAAAGCGTTTCCGCGATATGCCGTTTGACCTCGGCGATGCTTTCGACGCGGAAGATGCCTCGCTGACCCTGGCTGTCCACGGGCTTGAGCACCGCGGGAAAGCGAAAGCTTTTTAGCTCCGCTTCGTCAAAATCCGCCGCAAGCAAAACATAGTTGAGCGTAGGGATGCCGTGCTCAAGGAAAAGAGACTTCATCACGCGCTTGTTGGTCACGGCGAGCGCGGTGTGCACATCCACGTAAAAGGGCAGCTTAAGCGCCTCCGCAACGCGCGCGGCGGTCAAAACGGGCTGGTCGGTGCCGAGCGTCACCACGCTTTGCGCCTTAAATTCCCGCGCCGCCCGCAGAACGCCCTCCGCATCGAAGGTGCTCACCTTCGCGTGCGCGTCGGCAAGCGCCGCGCCTGGGCAGTTTTTAAGGTAATCGGCGACGATCACAAACTCCCCGCGCTCCTTCGCGCGCCGTATCAGGTTGAGCTGGCAGCCGCCGCCGCCCAAAATCAGGCGTCTCATGCCCCGCCCCCTTGTATGACCCGCTCTATCTCGTAGCACGCCCCCCGCCTGCGCAGGCATTTCCATAGGGTCTTGGGCGCGTAATAGACGTACATTTTGGCAAGAAGCGCCATAAGCCGCGCCGCGCGGTAGCCGGAGCGCGGCGAGGGAGCGTAGCTTACCTCCACGCTTTTCACGTTTTTGGTGTGCCTGAGCATTTCCAGGGAAATATAGACGAAACGCGTATCGGCGCGGATCACCTTTTCCTTTAAATCCCGCGTCAGGATGCGGAAGCTGCACACCCGCACATTCTTCGGTTTATCGGTGATGCGGTCGAAAAGCCTATCGCGAAGCCGCGAGCCCAAGCCCCGGAACGCGCCCTTGCCGCTGCTTTGGGGCGTGCCGTACACCGCGTCGTACCCGGTTCGCAACAGCCTATACAGCGTAAGGATGTCCTCCGGCGCCTGCTCGAGATCGTCGTCTATAATCGCCACGCAGTTCCCTTGCGCGTGGCGCAGCCCGCACAAAAGCGCGCTCTGCTGGCCGAAGTTGCCTCTTAGAAGGATGCCCGTCACATGCGCAGACTTCGCGCACAGTTCCCCGATAAGCTCCCGGCTCCCGTCCGCGCTGCCGTCGTCCACCAAAACGACGGAGTACGCCGAAAAGGCGCATAGCGCGCGCTCGAGCCTATTTACAAGCTCCGAAAGCGTAGCTTTGGCGTTATACACCGGCACCACGGCGCATACGCTGTCGTCTATATGCGGCATAGCGCCTCCTTTACGGCCTGCGATACGAGGTCGCATTGCTCTATCGTCATACCCGCGAACAGCGGCAGCCGCAAGAGCCGCCCGCAAACGCTCTCGGTCACCGGCAGGTCGCCGGGCGCGTAGCCCAAAGAATGCCCCATCGCCGAGGCGTGCAGCGCCATGTAGTGGAACGCGGAGCCTATCCCCTTTTCTTTCAAATGCGCCTGTACCTTGTCGCGCGCCGTTTCACTTTCCAGCAAAATGTAAAAAAGCTCGAAGTTGTTTTCATTATCATCCGGAATTACGGGCAGCTCGAAGCCGCGGTTTTTCGCCGCGCCGGAAAGGTTTTCGAGGTAGCGCAGGTAAATTTGACGGTGTCTATGCAGAATATCCGCCGATCTTCCAAGCTGCGCGCACAAAAGCGCCGCGTTCAATCTCCCCATGGCGACGTTCACGCCCGCCGCCCGCCATGTGTACGCGCTCACTTCGCCGCGCAAAAACGCCGCCCTGTCGGTGCCGTTATCGTAAAGCGTCCGCGCCTTTTTCGCGAGCTCACGGTGCTTTTCGGAAAAAACGAGCAGCCCGCCCTCGTCCGCGGATATGTTTTTCGTGCGGTGAAAGCTCAATACGCCCATATCGCCCACGGCGCCGAGCGGTGTTCCCCTGTAGCGCGCGCCGAAGGAGAGCGCGGCGTCCTCGATCAAAAGCGCGCCGCCGACGCGCGCTTTGAGCGCATCCATATCCACGGACGCCGCGCCGTAGTGCATGGGGACGACCGCGCGGGTGTTTGCGTTAAGGACGGCGCTCAACTTATTCAGATCGAGCGTTTTCGTGCGCGCGTCGATCTCGGCGAACACGGGCTTAAGCCCCGCGCGGAGGATCGCGTTCGCGCAGGAAGGGTAGGTGAAGGAGGGCATCACGACCTCCCCGCCCCGCTCGAGGCCGAGCGTTGCAAACAAAAGCTCGAACGCGGCGGTGGCGCTCGCGGTGAGGAAGATAGCTTCGCCGTAGGTTTTGGAAAGCATGCTTTTCGCCTCGGCGGCGGGGTCGCCAAGGGAAGAAAGCGCCTCCGTTACGCGCTTTTGCTCCTCCGCTCCGTAATCCGGCTTAAAAAAAGGTATGCTCAAGGCTTTTCTCCTTCCACGCGGTATACGCGCACCTCCCATGCCCCCTCGTACATATAGCGCGGAATGCGCATGGCATAGGGCGAGGTAAACGCCGCCACGCGCGTGCAGCGCTCCTCTAAAAAGCGTTGCACCTCCTCGTAATAGGGGTACAGGTTGCCGTAAAGTATGTTGTAAACGGGGCGCTTGGCGTAGATGAAATCCATCTCGGCGGGATACACGATGTATTCGACGCCTTTTTTTTCGACGTATTCCGCAAACGTAAGCCCCTGCTCCTCCATATATTGGAGGTTCCGATAATCGAGCAAGGCTCCGCGCTCAAACGCGAATTCGGCATTGAGGTTCGCGAGCGTCCGCGCGCCCGCGGGCACGCTTTCACGAAGCTCGGCCAGGTAGGCTTTGTAATCGTCGTTTAAATAAGGCCGCACGGAGAAAAAAGACAGCAGCGCGATAAGAATCCCGAGCAAGGCGACGCCTGCGGCGCCTACGCGCTTAGGTGGCAGGTCGATGCGGCTTAGCGCCATGAGATAGCCGAGGGGGAACAGCACGATCACGGCTGGCTGCGAGTAACGGCCTATCAAAAGTATCGCGGCGACGACGGCCAAAAAGGGCAGAAGCGTTTGGAGCGCCTCGCGTTTTCTGAAGGCCGATGCGAGCAGGAAAAGCGCGACCGCGCCAAACAGAATGAGCTGCGGCTTGATAAACGGCGTATAATAGGTGCCGCTTATTTGCAGAAATAGCTTAAGGAAATATTCCGGGAAGGCCCTCAGCTTTTCCGCGAGCGTTTGCGCAACGCCGAGCTCGCCGCCGTAGCGCGCGTAATGCGCAAAAAATTGGGGATCGAAGGAAAGGCTTAGCAAAACGAAGACCGCCGCGAAGCCCGCGACCGTGCCCACGAGAACGAGAAGGTTTTTTAAGCGCAGCTTTTTTTGAAGGATGCCGTAGAGGTACGCCGCCCCCGCCGCAAACGCGACCATGAGGCTGTTTGGATGCACGCCGATAAACACGCCCACGAGCGCGCCCGTTAAAACATCCTTTTTAAGGTTCCATGCGCCGAGATTCTTAAATACGTAATACACCGCCGCCAAAATGCCGAAAGCGATGATGATATCCTGCCTTGCCGTATGCGAGGCGTAAAGGAACTGAATGTCCAGCGAAAGGATGACCGTGAACGCCAAGGAAAAACCGCGCTTTTTTGTAAGGAGCCGCGCGAGGCCGTAAAACACGGCCAGCGTAAGCGCCCCGAACAGCAGCGAAATTAAGCGCACCGAAAAAAGCGAGTAGCCGAGCACGGCGAGAAAGGGCATTTGCAGCAGATGGAAAAGAAGCTTTATCGCGTGCGGGTAGCGCGGCAGCAGATCGAAAAAAGGCTCCGTGCTGTTTAAGCCGTTTTGCATCATTTCGCGCGTTAAACCCGCGAGCCACGACTCGTCGGAGTGCATAAACGGGAACCTGTCTAAAAAAAGAAGGTTTATGAGGAACCAAAGCCCGATATAGATGAAAATGATGTTTTTTCGCGCTTTCATACCCTTTTGATTATACGGCAAGCCCCCGTATTTCGCGAGGGCTTGCCGCTTTCTTTTTATGGAATCTATGACTTTAGTCGGTCACAACGGGGTAGCCCGCCGCGATCCAGCCAAGCTTCATGCCGAGGTGCATGGAAACCGCGTCGTACCCGAGCATGCGGAGCACCGCCGTGGTCTGGCCCGCGGTCTGCCCGCTGTAGCAGGTGACGAGGAGCTTGCCCGCGGGCAGCTCGGAGAACTTCTCCTGCATGCCCTGGCCGAACGGGATGTTGATCGCGCCTTCGATATGGCCCGCGGCGAAATCCTCCGCCTTGCGGATATCGAGCACCGTCACGGTACCGGCCTGCACGGCCGCGAGCGAATCCTCGAGGCTCATCTTATAGCTGGCGTTGTCCGCGATGCCGTTGAAGTACTTTTGCACCTCCCCGAGCAGGAACGGATCGAACGCGGCGCCCGCGTTAACTAGCTCGTTGGGCGTGGTATCGACGTACGCATCGAAGCCCTCCACGGTCGACACGGCGCTGTTGAAGCCGCTCTGCACCGAAATCGCGTTGATGCCGAGCATGCGCATGAGCGCGATCGTCTGGCCCGCGGTCTGGCCGGTGTAGCAGTACACGTACACGACGGCGTCCTTGGGCAGGTACGCCACCTTGGCGGCGAGGTCCTCGCCCCACGCGGCGGAATAAGCGCCCTTGACGTGGCCGGCCGCATAGTCATCGGCACTGCGGATGTCGAGCAGGAACAGGGCTTCGCCCGCGTCGAGCTTAGCGAGCAGGTCGGCCCAGGGCAGCACGGGGTTCTCGGTGAATTCCGCAAAGTACTTGTTGGCGGCCGAGGTCTTTACATAGTACGTCCAGCCCTTCGCGCCCGCCATGCCGAACTGCATCGAGTAGGCGTTGAAGCCCAGAGCGCGCATGACCGCCACCGTCTGCCCCGCAGTCTGGCCGCTGTAGCAGGCCACGATGATCTTCTCGTCCTTCGGGAGATCGGCAAAGCCGAGCTGCATATCCTTGCCGTAGGGGAGGTTCACGGCGCCTTCGATGTGCGCCGCCGCATAGTCTTCCGCGGAGCGGATATCGAGGATCATCGCGTCGCCCGACTGGCTGAGCGTATCGGCCTCGGCGGGAGGCGTTTGGAAGTTGGCGTTGGCGTCTACGGACTTGAAGTATTCCTGCACGAACGCGAGCACCGTGGGATCGAACTCGGCCCCGGCGTTTTCTAACTCGTGCGGGGTGGTTTCCACATAGGCCTCATAGCCCTCTACCTTCGTCGCGCCGTAGTTGAAGCCGGCTTTCACCGAGTACGCTTCGATGCCGAGCATGTTCATAAGCGCGACGGCCTGACCGGCGGTCTGGCCGGAGTAGCAGTACACATACACGGGCTTATCCTTGGGCAGCATGGAGACCTTTTCGGCAAGGTCGGCGCCCCAGGATGCGCGGTACGCGCCCACGATGTGGCCCTGGTCGTAAACGTCCTGCTGGCGGATGCTCAGAATGAACGGTTCCTCGCCCGCGTCGATCAGCGTGAAAAGATCCTCCCACGCCACGATGCGGTTGCCGGGGAATTCGGCAAAGTATTTGTTGGCCGCGTCCGCAAGCGGATCGGCGGCGGGCTGCTGGGCGCCGCCGTTTTGTTCAACGGGGGGCGCGGTGTTGACCGGGGCATCCGTGCTGCCCTTGTCCGCGCTGCAGCCGATCATCGATAGAACAAGCAGGGCCGCCAGCGCAAGTACCAAATATTTCTTCATGTTTTTGCTCCTTTTTCTTTTTTAAATGCGGTTCACGATGCGTCGCCCGACGACGGTCCTACGGGGCCTTCCGACGGCGCGGCCGCGGAAGCTCCCATAACGTCGACGAACTCCGTCCACGAGCCGTCGTAAACCCTTACGTCCTGATATCCGGCGTCCTTGAGCGCGGTATACGTCTGCGCCGCGCGCACCCCGGACTTGCAGAATACGATGATCTTCATTTCGGGCAAAACGCCCTTGTTCAAATAGGTGCTTTGGAGATCCATCGGCGATTTGTATTCGCCCGAGGGGTAGTTGTTCCACACATAGTCGATGTTGACGGAGCCCGGTATGGTGCCCTCTTTAAACTCCGCCGCGGTGCGCGCGTCGAGGATGATCGTGTTTTCCTCGGGCGTGTCGAGAAGCATTTTGATGTATTCGATGTTCACGATGAGCTTCTTTTGCTTGTCGCCCGCGCTGTACGTGGCCGCCGGGAGCACCGTAGCGCTCGTTTCGACGATAGTGCCCTTAAGGCCGGCGAGCTTATCGAAGCCGCCGCTCACCACCTTGGCGTTGAAATTATTGTACATGTTGAGCGTCCACTGCACGCGCGCGGCCTGCATGTTGGCGCTGCCGTCGTAGATTAAAAGCGCGTCCGTTTCGGTCACGCCCGCGGCGCCCATCACGGAAGCCACCTGATCCGCGCCGGCGAGGGTGTTTTCGTAGGGCTCGCTCACGGTGAGGGCGTTCATCGGGATGTTGATCGCGCCCGCGATGTGGCCCGCCGCGTAATCCGAGGCGGGGCGCACGTCCAAGAGCACAGCGCCGGACTGCGCGAGCGAAAGCGCTTCCTGCGGGGATACGATATACCCGCCCGTCTGCTCGAAAGCGTAGTTGGCGCAGCCGCAGGACACAAGGATGAGCGCGGCGCACAAAAGCGCCAGAACGGTTCTTTTCACGTTGTTCCTCCCTTCCCTTTTAAGCGCTAAAGCTGTGCTTCCACTTCGCATTTGCAGATATTGCTTTCGATGATCTTTTTCACTTTGCCGTTTGAAATAACGACCACCGCCGGGCAGCAGCTCACGCCGAGCCGCTTTGCGATCCCGTCGGACTTATAGGTGTCGATCCTGTGGCAGCGGTAGCCCGGATGCTCGGCCTCGAGCTCCTCGAGCGTGGGAAGAAAATCGCGCTGTTCCTTTTCGATGGCGCTGAACACGTACGCCACGCCGTTGCCGGTCATAATCTGGTGTTCAAAAATCTCGCTCTCGGCGATGTACTTCTCCGCCATCACGCCCGCCGTGGCCGCGTCGCCCACGCAGGTGGCGACCTGCCGCAGGAAGCGTTCGCGCACGTCGCCCGCGGCGAACACGCCCGGCACGTTGGTGCGCATGTTCTCGTCCGTGAGGATATAGCCCCTTGGCGTCATATCGATGATGCCCTTGTACACGTTGGTGTTGGGGATGTAGCCGATGAAAAGGAAGCAGGTAAAGCAATCCACGGGAGTGATCTCGCCCGTTTTGAGGTTTTTGAGGTTTACCCGCTCGAGCTTTTCGCCGCCCTCGTAGCTGTCCACGGCGGTGTTCCAGATGAAGTGCATTTTGGGGTTGGCGAAGGCCGCGGCCTTGGCGATCTCATTGCAGTCCAAGGTGCCCTCGTCGTGCAGCACGGATACGGTAACCTTAGACGCGAAGCGCGTCAGGAACATGCCCTCCTCTATGGCCGCGTCGCCGGAGCCGATCACGAGCACTTCCTTATCGGTGTTGGCGGCGGCGTCGCAGGTAGCGCAAAACGCGATGCCGCGGCCGATGAACTGCTCCTCGCCCGGCGCGCCCACCACGCGGGGCTTGCTGCCGTTGCAGAGGATGACGGACTTGGCCTCGTAGCGGTTGCGGAAGGTCTCCACGACCTTCACGTCGCCGGAAAAATCGACTTTTTTTACGTCGGTCAGCTTGAAATCCACGCCGAAGCGCTTGGCCTGCTTATGGAAAAGCTCCATAAGCCCCTTGCCGGACACGCCCTCGGGGAAGCCGGGGTAATTTTCGATCTCGTTGGTGTTGGTCGCAAGGCCGCCCACGTAGCTCTGCTCGATGATGAGCGTTTTTAACCGCGCGCGCCCGCAATAGATTCCCGCCGTAAGCCCCGATGCGCCGCCGCCTATGATAACAACGTCGTACTGTTCAACCTTTTTCTCTCTCGTCATTTTAGCGGATTACCTCACATAAAAAATTTCACGAGCAGCTTGCTGCCGACGACCGCGCCCGCGAACAGGAAGATCGCGAACACCCAGCCGGAAAGCGACAGCGACGCTATGCCGCTGAACAGCGCGCCGATGTTGCAGCCCGCCGCGAGCCTTGCGCCGTAGCCCATGAAAAGCCCGCCGATCACGGCCGCGACGACCTGCCGCCACGATTTGATCTTTTTGATTTTAAAGCCGGACGCGAGAAGCGCCGCGAACAGCGCGCCCACGGCGACGCCTATGTTGCGCCAGCTGTCGGCGTAATTCACTACGCCCGCCTGCAGCGTGGCTTGCGCGCCGGGGGAGCTGAAGTAGTACCAGTTATCCACGCTCCCGCCCACGAGCTTAAAGAGCCACGCGCCCCAGTTCGCGAACACGCCCGACACCCCCCAGGGGTTCCCCGTGGTAGCAAACGTCACCACCTGAAACAGCGATAGAAGCAGCGCGCCCACAACGTAGGGCAGAGCGTCCTTGAACCATTTTTTATAAAACTCGTTTTTGCTTATTTTCTCGATGAGAGCCTTCAAAGCTTATCAACCTCCCGTCGTTTGGTGAGAGGCACAGGCCTCAGGACATTTTCTCGATCACGCATTCCCACTCGCCGTCGTCAACTTCCTCGATCTCGACGTTGTGGCCTTCCTTGCGCGCCCATTCCGGCACGTTCTTCATGGCGCAGCTATGGTCGATCTTCACGATGAGCACGTCGCCCACGCTCAGGCCCTCCATGGCCTTCTGGGTTTTAATAAGGGGCACGGGGCAAGCCTCGCCCAAGCAATCCAATACGACTTCCTTCATTTTTCTTTCCTCCTATTTTTTATTGCTGTGCTTTTTTCTTGCGGTTTTCCCATTTATGCGCCAACACATAGAGTATCACGATGATGGCGAGGTTACATAAAAACCCGCCGATCCACCCGAGGTAATCGGGCAGGAAGATGCGCGGCGCGGAGACGATAAAGTTCCTCTCCCACCAGCCGTAATTGTACGCGCCCAGGAGAGAGCCTACGATGAAGAATACGAGCGACAGCATCTGCATGAGGAAGCCCTCGCCCACGCGCATGAGCGTGCCCGAAGCGCAGCCGCCCGCGATGACCATGCCGATGCCGAATAAAAACGCGCCGACGCCCGTGGCGAGGCTGATGGGCGCCACATAGCTCTGCCCCGGTATGGGTAGGCCCTGCGCCTGATAGCCGTACTTGATGGCGGTGAAGGCAAGGCTCGTGACGGCGAACGCGATGAGCACGACCTTCGTGACCGAGGTGCTCCCCGTAAGGCCCGGATCGCGCATGGCGGCCGTAAAGCAGAACCTGCTCCGTTGGAGGATGAAGCCGAACGCCACGCCCGTCAGCCAGTAAAACGGCAGCATTTGCCCCACGAACGAAAGCCACACGCCCACGCCTACAATCCCGATAAACACCGCGAACGCGATGGGTATCTGGCTCTTTTTCTTCTTCCTCTCCGTGGTGCGCTCCCTTATGCGCGGCGCGGCGGCGGTGATCTCTTCAGCCACTTCAACACATCCTTTCTTTACCAAAATTTTAACAATCTTACCAAGGTTAATTTTATCACAAATCCGACCGAGCGGATGGCCGTTTTGCTTATGCTGCAACGCTTTTTCTAATGACAAAAGCGTGTTATAATGGTACAAAAACCAATGTATGGTGAGGGTTATGAACATAGAATCCCTGAAATTTTTCTATATGATCGCGAAGGAAGGCAGCATCAGCAACGTCGCGAAAAGCTGCCACATCTCGCAATCCGCCCTGAGCCAGCAGATACAGCGGCTCGAAAACGACATACAAAAAAAGCTCCTCGTGCGGAGCAACAAGGGCGTTATGCTCACCGATACGGGAAAGATCGTTTACCAGTTCGCCGCGAACATTTTGCGCACGCACGACGAAATGATGAGGGCGCTCGACGAGGCGGAGCGCGGCAACCTCGTGGTTAAAATAGAGGCGTGCAGCTCCGTGGCCGACTACGCGCTTCCCTGCACGCTCATCAAGGCGAACGTCGCTTACCCCCAGCACCATTACGAGCTTTCGAGCAACTTTTCCGCAGAAATCCTCGCCAACGTTTCCAACAACATCTGCGACGTGGGCTTTATCTGCGATCACGAGGTGATCTTCCACCCAGAAATGGAGATCGCGCGCGTGGGCACCAACAGCGTTTTGCTCGTATCCAAAAGCGACGGCGTCTTCCCCGGCGAGGTCACGGCCGAAAAGCTCATGGAGATGCCGCTCATCATGTTCCCCGAGCGCAATAACATCACCAAGGCGCTTTTGAAGAACCTCCAAAAGCTCGGCTACGACCAGAGCAGCCTCAACAGAAACCTCCGGGTAGAAAGCATAGAAAGCGCGAAGGTGCTCATTGAAAAGCGCTACGGCATCGCGTTTCTGCCCTACGTCGCCATCAAGGAGGAGCTTTACAAAAAGCAGTTCAAGGTGATCGCGACGCCCGAGTTCAATATGGATCTCGAGATTGCCATGCTCCACAAAAAGGATTGCGCCGAGCATGTGCGGGACTTTGTGGCGTGGTTCAAAAGGTACGGCTCCGACAGCTTCTGCTGATTATGCCAGCTTAAAATAAACCTCCCACACGCCGTTCATAACCTCCTCGATCCTTATCTCCACGGGCTTTTCGTAGCGCTGCACGCGGATGGATTCTATGGTGCAGCTATGATCCGTAACGACCATGAACTCGTCGCCGCGCTCCGAGTTCTTCAGCTCGTTCTGAATCTTCAGGATGGGCACGGGGCAGATATCCCCGAAGCAATCCAAAACCTTTATCCCATCCGGCATAGCGCAGCCTCCCAAATCTTTCTATATTGCCACAAGCGCCAGCACGGCGAGCATGAGCATGGTTAAGCCTATCGCGACCATGCCTTTTTTGAGCATGTATTTGATATCGAGCCCGTAGCCGACGGGGATGGCGCGTATCGAGGTGGGCAGCGCGTACGCGCAGTTGCACGCCACGGAGGTGAGGAACACGTAAGGGAGCGGGTCGAGCTTCATGCCCGAGGTGATGCCGATCACCACGGGTATCACCACCGCCACCGCCGCGGTGTTGCTGGAGGTATTGGCGAGGAACATGCCGAGCGCCGCGAACAGGAGCATGAGCAGATAAACGCTTTGGATGTTGAGCGCCGCGAGCGTTCGCGCCACCGCGTCCGCCGCGCCCGTGACGATGATGAGGTTGCCCGCCGCCAAGCCTCCCGAGAAGAGCAGAATAAGCCCCCAGTTCATATGCTTGGACGCAAGCTCCCACGTAACGAGCGGCTTTTTGCCCTCGCCGGGCAGGAAGAAGGCGGCGACGCCCGCGACTAAGAACACATAATAGGGCTTAAGCTCCGGCATGAGCTTTTCATACAGCGGCCGCGTAAACGCGAGAAGCACCGAGAGCGTAAACAGTACGAGCGCGAGAAGTTCGGCGCGCTTCATCTTGCCGAGCTTGCGGTATTCCCCTTTAAAATACGCGCGGCTGCCGCTGAGCGCAGCCACATCGGGTTTGATGGAAAGCATGTAGCCGCATATGCCGAGGCAGAGCACGAGGATGTAGGGCAGCATCTTGAGCGTCCATGCGGCGTACATGAACTCCGTCCCGGTGTAGGACTCGATGTAGTTGATGGTGATGAGGTTCATCGCCCCGCCAAGCGGCGTCGCAAAGCCGCCGAGGCTCGTACCCCACACGATGGCGAGCTGTATCAAAAAGCTCGCCTTAGTTGAGGTGGGCTCCTCCCTGTCGCTAAGGCTAAAACGCACCATGGAGGCGGCGATGGGGCATAGCGTGGCCGCCACGACGGCGTTTGGCAAAAACGCGCTCATCAGCGCGGCGAGCGCGAACCATACCGCGAGCTGCCTTTTGACCGAAGGGCCTATGAGCGTGAGAACGCGAAGCGCGAGGCGGCGATCCAGCCCGCTGCCTATAAAGCACGCGATCAAAATATGCGCGCCGATCAAAAGCACCGCGATCTGGCTGAAATAATCCGCAAGCACGCCGTCCATAGGCGCAAACTTGAAAACGGCGTTCACGACGATGGGCAAAAAAGCCGTAACAGCGATGTGCACGGGCCGCGCAATCCACCAATACACCATGAGCGCCAAGGTCGCGAGCGCAAAGCGCGCCTCGCGCGAAAAAAGCGCCTCCGGCAGCAGCGCGATCAGCGTAAACAGAATTAGCCCCAGCGCCAAGTGCAGGTACGGCCTTGCGCGTTTCCCCATATTCCACCTCAAAGCGCAAAAGTAGAGTACTTTTTGCCGACTCGCGATTTATTATATAAGTTTATGGCGCATTTTGAAAGTAGGTTTGTGAAAAGAACCTCAGGCCTGCCCGAGGTATTCCTCGAGGCATTCGCCGGACGCGTAGATCTCCTTCGCGGCGTCCGCGCCCACATAGCGGAAATGCCATGGCTCGAAGATCACGCCCGTAATGCTTTCCTTCCCCTCGGGATAGCGCAAAATGAAGCCGAAGCGGTAGGCGTTTTCCGAAAGCCATTTCCCCTGCGGGGTGGAGGCGTAGCCGTTGTCGGCGCTGCGGTAATCCTCGGCTAAAATATCGAGCGCAAGCCCCGTGGTGTGCTCGCTGCACCTGCCCGGCAGCACCTTCACGGGATTGTTGAAGGGATCGTCGCCGTAGCCCGGCTCCCTCTCGCGGCGCGCCTTATACAGCTCCTCCTGATAGGAAGCGGAGCGGTAGGCGGTGGTGATCATAAAACCCGTCACGCCCTCCTTTTTCGCCGCCTCGAACATGGCAAGCGCCGCGGCACCCGCCTCCTCGTTGACGGAGCCCTCGGGGTTGAGGAGGTACACGGCATCCCCGAACGCCTCGTCCAAGCCGACGAGGCCGTGCGGCTTATCAAAGGGCACGGGATTGGTCCAATTGACGAGGATCAGCCGCCCGTCCGCCTCCGCGCCGGCGGGCGTTTCCCGCGTAAGGCGAAGGAATATGGCGGCGGCGACGGCAAGCGCAAGGACGGCTATCGCGAGCCGCTTCGAAAGGACGTGCCGGTTTATCTTTTTACGCCTCTTCTCCAAACCGCGCCTCCCCTATATTTTCTGCTTTTTACCATTTTATCATAAAGCCCCGCGGCAGGCATGTAAACAAAGCGTTATCTTTGCGCGGCGCATCCGAGAAGGCCGCGG
>JAJFTZ010000050.1 GCA_021372675.1 Eubacteriales bacterium | reverse complement strand
TTTAAAAAAGTGCGGCCCTTGCGAATAATTGCATGTGGTTGCCCGAATCGGAGTCGGGTTGCAGCCGAAGCGCCGTATAAAAACAAGGGAGCCGCCCGAAGCGATCGGGCGGCTCCCGCCGGTGTGTTACGTTATTCCTGCCGCAGCACGACCTGCTCCACGATCTGCTTGAGCATATCCGCCTGGCCGGAAAGCTCCTCGCTGGTGGCGGCGGCCTCCTCGGCGGTGGCGGAGTTGTTCTGTACCACCGAAGAGAGAGAGGAGATGCCGTCGCTGATCTGCGCGAGGCCGGTCGCCTGCTCCTTGGAAGCGGCGGCGATCTTCTCCACGAGCGCGGCGGTCTTTTCCACGTCCGTGAGGATCGCGTCGAGGTCCTTGGAGGTGATGTCCGCAAGCTTGGTGCCCGCATCGGACTTTTTGATGCTGTTGGAGATGAGCGAAGCGGTCTCTTTCGCGGCGGTCGCGCTCTTGGCGGCGAGGGATCGCACCTCCTCGGCCACAACGTTGAAGCCGCGCCCGTGCGCGCCCGCGCGGGCCGCCTCCACGGCGGCGTTGAGCGCGAGGATGTTGGTTTGGAAAGCGATCTCGTCGATCACCTTGATGATCTTGGAAATGGCGACGGAGGCGTCGCTGATCTCCTTCATGGCGGCCTTGAGCCTATCCATTTGCAGCTTGCCCTCGCGCGCCTCCTTCTCGGCGGCGGCGGAAAGCTCGTTGGCGCTGCTCGCGCCGATGGCGTTTTGGCGGGTCTGCTCGGCGATCTCCATGATGGAGGCGGTCAGCTCGTCGATTGCGCTCGCCTGCATGGAGGAACCCTGCGAAATGCTCTGGCTGCCCGAACTCACCTGATGCGTACCCGACGCGACCTGATCGGCCGCGAGGTTGATGCTCATCATGGTCGCGTTGAGGTTATCGACGATGTTGTTGATGGAGGTTTTGAGCGCCTCAAAATCGCCGCGGAACTCGGAATCGATCTTCACGTTGAGGTTGTTGTCCGCAACGCTGCCGAGCACCCGCGAAATCTCCGCGATGTAGCCGCGGATGGAGGAAATGCCCGTGCGCAGGTTTTCGGCGATGCGGGAAAACAGCGCGTGAAGCTCCGCGGTATCCGCGTCCGATTCGTCCACCGCGACGGTGGAAAGGAGCTCGCCGCGCGAAAGCCTTTCGAGGTCTATGAGGAGCTTGTCCACCTGCCTGGATTGGTAATCCGCCTGTTTTTTGGAGATGTGCTGCGCCTGCTCTATGCTCTTGAAGGCCTCGCGCACGTCGGTATCGAGCGCCCGGGCGAGTATGCCGATCTCGTTGGTGGAGGTTATGGTCACCTCCGCGTCCAGCTCGCCCGCGGCGAGGGAATGCGCGAGGGAAACCGTGGCCGCCACGGGCTTTATGACGAGCATGCGCACCGTGAAGTAGACCATGAGGGTGGTTACGGCCACGAGCACGACAAACACCGCGGCCACCGTCCAGTTGATAACTTGGGAATCCTTTGTGATCTCCGACGCCTCAACCCCCGCGATCACGGCCCAGGGCGTGGCGGTGTCGCCGATCCGTACGGGCGAGACGAGCACCTGTACCTCGCGTCCCGTGGATTCGGGCGTGTACGAAAAGTAGAGCTCGCTGCCCGAGGCGATGGCTGCAAGCACCTCATCGTTGTTGGAGAAGCCGATGTCGGAAACGGATTTGAGCTCCGCATCGGGCGTGGCTACGAGGATGCCTCCCGCGGAACATACGTAAATGCTCGCGGTCTTGTAGGTGCCGTGGTCGTATTCCATGCTCTGGAGCTGGTTGAGCGGTATGTCGATGCCCGTCACGGCGCATACCTTGCCCTCCTTGTCGAGCACGGGCACGGAAATCGTGGTGACGAAGGTGTCCCAGTCGTTGATGTATTTGTTGTATGGCTCGAGAACCACTTCGTTGCCGGAATCCTTGGCGAGCCAGTAAAAGGCGCCCTTCGTTTGCGATTTGTAGCCGATGATGGGCGTGACCTGAGGAACGCCGCTGGCCATGTACCAGTACGGCAGGAACCTGCCCGAGCCGTCGGAGCCGGAGGCGTTCTTGCTTTCCTTGTCCTTGCTGTCGAGCGCGTCGAGCTCCCAAATGCTCCATACGCCCGCAACCTGCTGGCTGTTGTCGAGAAGGACCGCCCTTAAAAAGTTATTGTAAACGGGGCGGCGGGAGGGGGCGTCAATACCTATATAGCCCTCCATCACGCTCGCCATGGTACGCGCGACGCTCAGCTTGCTGTAGAGCAGGGCGGATACCGATTGTGCATTCTGCCGGGTGATGGATTCCATCTGCAGCCTGCCGTTGCTGTCCGCGGTGCTCTTGCTTAAGGTAAATATGGCCACGAACGAGAGGATGACCACCAATAGGATAACGATAAGGCTCCGCGTGATGACCTGCGCGCCCAGACGCTGATGCTTGATCTTATCGATGAGCCTGTCGTTCGCGCTCGCGATAGCCGTCGTAACGGTGCCGGCGTTGGAGTAGATGGCCTTGAAAATGCCTTCCCTTTTCTTTTTCGGTTTTGGCGCCGCACCGTTTTCCGAGTGCTTGCGCTTTTTGCGGCCGCGCTTTGCCGCCGCCGGCGCTTCGTCCGGCGCGCTTTCCCCAGGGTTGGCTTCGGCGGCCGTTAGCTCGTCCGGCACTTCGTTCAGCGCGCTTTCCACGGAAACGGCTTCGGCAGCCGTTAGCTCGTCTGGCGTCCCCACGGTGTTTTCCTGTGCGGAGACGCTTTCCGCCTCGGCGGGCGGCACTTCGCCTTCAAGGGGCTTCGCGGCGTCGGCCCGGCGCAGCTTTCTTTTTCCGGGCGCGCCGTTTTCCGCAACCGGCTTTTTGAAAAGCGCCGTGATCGCGGAAAAAGGGGAACGCTTGGGCTTAAGCTCCTGCGCAGTGCTTTCAGATGCCGGAAGAGTCGGTTGCTCCATCTCATACACTCCTGTTCGTAGTTTTTAAGAGCGGCGGACGTTCGGCCGTATAAACGCCGTGGGCCGCACGGCGAAAGAAAACGGATGGGCAAGCAAAGTCTAATAAATCAATCGGTTTTTTCGGATGCAAACATTAGCTTCTCCCTGAAAAAGAAGAACATTTTTTAAAATCCGGCTTAACCGTGTTGAAAAGGCGCGCGCCCGCAAAGGCGCAAAGGCTCAATCCGCGATCTCGCGCTCCTTGCCGAAAAAGCCCACGCCGAGCGTTTGCGCGCCGGTATGCGCGCCGATCACCGGGCCTACGAACTGTATGAAATACTCGCCGAACTTTACGCCCTGCTCCTCCACAAGCGCCTTGAGGGCGTAGGCGTCCTCCTCGCAGTCGCCGTGCAGCATGAAAAGCGCGTTGTGGCCGGGATCCTCCGCGCGGGATACGATAGCGTCCGCGAGGAAGCGTATGGCCTTGCGCCGTCCGTTCACCTTTTCGCCGGGGACGAGTCTGCCCGCGCGGCTCATGGTGATGATCGGCTTCACATTGAGGAGCGTGCCCATCGCCGCCGCCGCGGAGGAAAGGCGCCCGCCGCGCTTGAGGTGGTTAAGATCGTCCACGGTGAACCACACGTTGGCGCGCATGGCGTTTTGCTCCACCCACTGCGCCACGGCGTCGATCCCAACGCCGCGCTCTTTCATCTTAAGCGCCTCGTAGACGAGCGCCGCCATGCCCGCGGAAATGCTTTTTGTATCCACGGCGATGAGCTTGCGCCCGGGATAAAGCTCGATAAGCTCGTCGCGCGCGGCGCACAAAAAGCCGTAGGCCGCCGAGAGCATGGAGGAAAACGAAAGGAACAAAATATCCTGCCCCGCGTCGAGATAGGGTTTCCACATATCCACATAGTATTGCGGCGGGTAGGTAGTGGTTGTGGGGATGCTGCCCGTGCGTATGCGTTCGAAAAAATGCTTATAGTCGGTCGCCTCGCCAAGATCGTAGGCGTATTCCTCCCCGTCCATATTGTAGGGCATGGGGACGAAATGCACGCCGAAGCGCTTGACGATGGAGAGCGGAAGCTCGCTGTCCGCATCGGTGAGAATCACATAGGGCTGCATGAAAAAAGGCCTCCTGTCGAAAAATAGATAAAAAGAGCGGGTAATGTATATGCGTATTGTACCCTATACGAATGGTCGCGCACAACAAGCATTTGTGCGGGCAATGTATCGTATGCGCGCGCCCGGCGCGCCATGCGCCGGGGATATGTGCGCTGCGAAAGCGCCAAAAAAATTATAAGGTTGTTCATAGCGCCTTCATGAAATCGACGCAATATGCGGTTAAACTATGTATAGAAGCGAAGCGCAAAACACCCGCGAGGGGGTTTTTATATACTTAAAATCAGCGGTGAAACCATGCGAAAGCGCCGCACCCGGACTTCCTCCCCGGGCGCGGCGCTTTCCTGCCGTTGTTTTAAGCAAATGTACGTTTGCCGCGGCGCTTGGGAGGCGTCGCGCGTCATTCTTGAAACATGTTCCCGCGCGCCATTTGAAGCTCCGTATCGTCCCCTCGGCGCGAGAAACCGCAGCTTTCATAGAGCGCAATGGCATTTGCATTGTTGAGATCCGCGGCCAAAAAGGCCTTTACGGCCCCGCGTTCCGCGCCGTAAAGGAGAGCCTGCTCCATGAGCCGCCTGCCGTATCCCTTACGCTGGAAGGAGGGCGAAACGGCAAGCTCGCGCACCCAAAGCGTGGTGCCGCCGCTGTAGACCGTTACGCAGCAGATGCCCGCAAGCGCTTCGTCTTCGCGCAAGGCAAGCACATGGCCTTCCTCCATCCACGCGCGGAACCATTGCGCGGTCTCGCCCATGAAGCCGCGCGACTGCCCGCGCACCGCCACGGAAAGCGCGGCGGCCGCCTCCGCCTCGTCCGCGTTTAAAAATTCCGCCTGCCGCGGCGCAAGCGCGCTTGCCGTTTCCAAAAGGCGCAAATTGAAAAAGTCCGCAAATTCCGCCAGCACGAAAAGCCCCGCTTCCGTAAGCGGCGCGACAAATTCGCGCGGCACGAAGGGAACGGTGATATTTCCGGGCGCAAGGCTTAAAAGGGAAACGAGCGCCGCCGCGTCGTTCGCCGCCCAATGGACGGGCGACGGGTCGCGGGCCGGCTCCGCGAGCAAAACACCGTTTGCCCCGCAATGCAGAACCTCGTAATGCCGATGCTCCTCATAATCGGGATAATGGAGCGATATATTGGAAAAGCCGCGGGCGCTTTCTAGGATTGCGTTATACTGCGTTTCGGTAAGCATAAAGTTCCTTTCGGTTTGCAAGCGTTCGGCCGAGCCTTCCGCTCCCGAGCGGGAAGCGTCGGGCGCGGCGCTTTCCTGCCGTTCTTAATTTAATAGGTGGGTTCAGAGTAGCGCGCGAAGACGGCTCGCGAGATGCGGGTGTTTTTCACAGGCATATGAGACAAGCGCCTGCGGATCCTTCGCGGTTTTTAGAAAATAGGCGGTCGCCTCTACGAGGTCGCCGTCATCGCCGGGCACGCAGGAGGGGCGCGCCGGGTAGCGGTAAACGGTAAGCTCGCCGCGCGCTTCACATAAAAGAAGCGCCGCGAGGCAGTCGCGAATCTCCTCGCAGCCTGTCACGGGTTCGGCGCTTTCCGATACCAGTTCCGGCGCCCACGGCGTTTTGCCGCTCAAAAAGCGCGTGGCGTCGAGCGCGTACAAAAAGCCGAGCTTGCCGCGAAACACCTCTTCCAGCGCCCCCGGTATCCGCTCGGTGAGGCAGAGCTCGCCCGTTTCGTCGTCGTAGCCGATATAAAAAAGGTAATCGTCGTGCTTTTGCGAAAAGACGAGCGCGAGCGTACGGCTTTTCGCGGCGTAAACGTAGCTTTCGCCGTGCGTCGAATGCCGCGGTTCGATTTTCGCAAGGCCGCTGAGCGGGCTTGCGTGGTAAACGAGGTCCATAGGCCATCCTTTCGGGCTTGAGGGCTTTGGTTTATCCTGCGGGCAGGCAAAATTCCTTATAAAAAAGGCCAAGAAGCGCCGCGGCGCCTCTTGGCCTAAAAAAGATGTTTTATTCGCCCTTCGGGCCCGCGTCCACGATATGCTTGGGCATATTCTGGTACTTGGCGAAGTTTTTGAAGAAGCGGGAGGCGAGATCCTTCGCCTTGGTGTCGTAAGCGGCCTTGTCGGCCCAGACGTTGCGCGGGTTGAGCACGTCGTCGGGCACGCCGGGGCAGGTCAGCGGCACATATACGTTGAAGATGGGGTCAAGGCGGAACTCCGCCCTTTCGAGATCGCCGTTGAGGGCGGCTGTGACGATGGCGCGGGTGAGCTTGATGCTCATGCGCTTGCCTACGCCGTAGGGGCCGCCGGACCAGCCGGTGTTGATGAGGTAAACGTGGGAATCGTGCGCCTCGATCTTTTTACCAAGCATTTCCGCATACACCGAGGGGCGAAGCGGCAGGAAGGGCGCGCCAAAGCAGGTGGAGAAGGTGGTCTGCGGCTCCACGATGCCGCGCTCCGTGCCCGCGAGCTTGGAGGTATAGCCGGAAACGAAGTGGTACATGGCCATGTTCTTATCGAGCTTGGCGACGGGGGGCAGCACGCCGAACGCGTCCGCCGTGAGGAAGATGACGGTTTTGGGGTGGCCGCCCACGCCGGGGATGACGCAGTTGGGGATGAACTCCACCGGGTAGCCTACGCGGGTGTTCTCGGTGAGGGAACCGTCGTTATAATCGGGCACGCGGGTATCCGGGTCGATGATCACGTTTTCCGCGACCGCGCCGAATTTGATGGCGTCCCAGATCTGCGGCTCGTTTTCCTTGGAGAGGTTGATGGCCTTGGCGTAGCAGCCGCCTTCGATGTTGAAGATGCCCTCGTCGCTCCAGCCGTGCTCGTCGTCGCCGATGAGCATGCGGTTGGGATCGGCGCTCAGGGTCGTTTTACCGGTGCCGGAAAGGCCGAAGAACAGCGCCGTGTCGCCATCTTTTCCGATGTTGGCGCTGCAATGCATGGAGAACACGTTCTGCTTGGGCAGGAAGTAGTTCATCACGGAGAACACGCTTTTTTTGATCTCGCCGCTGTATTGGCTGCCGGCGATGATGACCATGCGCTTTTCGAGGTGCACGAGGATGGCCGCTTCGGAATGCACGCCGTCCACCGCGGGAACGCACTTGAAGCCGGGCGCGGAGATGATGGTGAAGCCGGGGGCAAAGCTCTTAAGCTGCTCGGCCGTGGGCCTAAGGAGGAGCTGGTGGATGAACAGGTTCTGGCTGGCGAATTCGTTCACTACGCGCACGGGGAGATGGTATTTTTCATCTGCGCCCGCGTAGCCGTCGAAGATGAAAATCTCGCGGCCCTGTAAGTAGGCCATCATACGGTTGTAGACCGCGTCGAACTTTTCGGCGCTGATGGGCACGTTTACCTTGCCCCAGTCGACATCGTTATGAATGGCGGGCGTGTCCACCACAAACTTATCCTCGGGGGAACGGCCGGTGTACTTGCCGGTATGGATAACCAGCGCGCCCGTATCACTGAGCTTGCCCTCGCCGCGCATAAGCGCGCGCTCCGTAAGGCCTGCGACCGACAGGTTGTGGTAGATGGCCGCGGGTGAAATGATGCCTAGAGATTCAACATATTCTTTCATGCAGAAAACCCCTTTCATAATTAAAAATTATATCTGTTTGAAAGCCTTAGTTTCATACATTTACAAGTATACTTCTTTTTTTTGCAAGAAGCAAGGCGCATATTGTAATATACGCGCCTTGCTTGCAAAGCCTTTCGAAGGGTTCGCGGCCATGGCCCCCGGAGGCCGTTACACTGCCTCGGGTTGCACCGCTTCCGGGCGAAAGCCCAAAAATACTTATATCATCATAATTCGTTTTCATCCACGGCGCGCTTTGCAAGCTCCACGGCTTCGAGCGAGGGGAGGGGAATACCCGTCACGGACTCGGCTCCCTTTTTTTCGAGCAAAGAATAGGTTTTATAGGCTCCGAGCCGGCCCGCGGTTTTATAGCGATATTTCAACATAAGCACTCCTTTTATCAAATCGAACAATTCGAAAGGGATATCGGGGCGCACGGCTCGATTTTCTGCAAGCCGAGGAAAAAGCGCTTTCATAAGCGCATGGGAAAGCCGCTCACCCCATGCCTAGGCTTCGCCGGACGGGACGAACTTATTCCTCAAACGGCGCATGCTCACGGCGCCAGCCGTTTTCGAATACGAGGCTGCCTAGGCTCGCGCGCGGCCTTGCCTCGGGTGCCTCGTCGGGCCAGCCGATGGGGGAAAGCGCAACCACGCGAACATCCTTGGGGATGTTCAAGAGGGTGCGCACGGTATATTCGGAAAAGCTGCCCACAAAGCAGGTACCAAGGCCCTCGGCGGCGGCGGCGAGCTGCACGTGCTCCATGGCCGCGCCGCAGTCGGCAAGGTAATATTCCTTACCGCCGGCAACGCCGCTATCGGTGGGGTCGGCGCAAAGGGCGAGCGCATAGGGCGCGTTTTCGTAGCATTCTGCGGAGGGGTTTCCGATCTGCCGGCCGAGCATGGCTTTCAGATCGGGGTCGGAAACGAGCACGAAGCGCCAGCATTGGCGATTGTTCCAAGAGGGCGCCTTGTGCGCCGCGTCGAGGATGCGATCGATCCTTTCGCGCTCCACCGGCGCAGCTTTATAGCGGCGGATGCTCCTGCGGGCGTTCACAACGTCATAAAACTCCATGAGAAACCACCTTTCTTCTTATTTTTAATTGTAGCATCTTTTGCGGCATTCCACAACGAAGCGCGTCGCCTTGCGGAGGCATAAAAAAGGGGTTGACGCGCATATAAAAGCTATGGTATCATATCTTTTGCCGCCGAATGGCGGAGCGTCGCGGGGTAGAGCAGTTGGTAGCTCGTCGGGCTCATAACCCGGAGGTCGTTGGTTCAAATCCTTCCCCCGCAACCAGCTTGGAGCGCTGGCATTTGTCGGCGCTCCAAAACTAATTTGAGAGGCATGGCGGCGTAGCTCAGCTGGCCAGAGCAATCGGTTCATACCCGGTGTGTCACTGGTTCGAATCCAGTCGCCGCTACCATTTACCACTGACAATATAGATATTGTGCCAAAAAAGCCCGAGTTTGCGGGCTTTTTTGGTACTCGTAAGCATGTTATCCAAAAGTGCGCCGCCGTAGATATTTTTAGGGGGTAAACGTACTTGCGGGGGATTCGAACCTTTGACCTTATAAAGTGAAACGCCGACACGGAGCATGTGACTCCCTGTCGGCGTTTTTTCTTTTTACCCGTATCATCTCTATTCCACATTGCTCACCAGACCAAGCCGTGCCAGCAGCGACAGGCAATCCCGCATACCTCTCTCATAACACGCGACATTGTGCTTGCATGGATGCTGCTTACGCGCTATCTCAACGGCGACCATGGATACACAGCGTTTTTGATTTTGCTGGGTATGACGCTGAGCGAAGTATACAGTGTGCTGTTCTTGGGTATTTCCTACGGTGCAAAATTCCTGCGCGGGCAGAAGACCGCCGCTGCATCAACGCACGATATCCGGCATCGCTTTTTAAAAATCGCCGTGCCCTCCGCATTCACTTCCGTGCTGTCAAATGTGTTTTCCGCCGTATCGGTCATCATATTCCCCTTACGGCTGGCATTGGCAGGGTATACGAGGGTGGAAGCCGTCAGTGCGCTTGGCCTGATATCGGGTATGGTATTGCCCATCATGATGCTGCCGAGCGCATTTGTCGGCGCGCTATGCACCTTGCTGATGCCAAGCATAGCGGGCAGTATCGCGCGTAAAGATTCAAACGATCTTACGCGTAAAGTCGAGAAAGGGATTGAGGCCGCGGGCCTCTTGGGGATACCCTCCACGGCAATGCTGCTGCCGTTCATACCGTTCCTGTGCGAGCTTCTCTACGGACAGACTGTTCCGCCGTTTCTAGCTATGGCACTGTTTATACAGACCATTTCCACTTACTATTTAATTCTGACAGCCAGCATATTGAACGGCCTCGGCAAGCAAAAGAAAGTGCTTCTGCTTGCCGCGACAGGGGAGATCATACAGTTTGCATTGGTGTGGGTGCTCACAGCTATACCGACGTTGCATGTATATGGCTATATATTGGGTATGATATGCGGCAATGTTGTGCGTATATCTGCCGGGTTTGTTTTCATCCATAAGGAGACGCACACTTCCCTGCATTTTATCAATGCGGGAATCATTCCTGTGGCCTGTGCGCTGATACTTTACGCCTGCGCGCAGCTGTTCTTCTTGAGCGCGTTAGGGCAAGGGGTTGCTGTCATACCTGCGCTGCTCATAAGTTTGCTGCTGTGCATCTGCGTGTATATCGTGCTGCTGCATCTTTTAAGGGTGCGCCTATGGCCGTATATGCAGCAAGTGGCGCTAAATAACGATCCGGTGCGGGCGAAGCCAACAGCGCAAGCTAACATGTATGATTAAAAAGACCAAATCTCTTAATAAAAATCAAAATCCGTATGCTTCGAATCCGGTTGTCCGAATGGAGTTTAATTTCGTGCCGCAAATAAAAGACCCTTTCGGCTGCGTCAGGTGTTTTGCAATGTAACGTACTATAAACACTACGTTCATTGTAAAACTCCAACAATCTGAAAAAAACAGAGCCGTGAGCAGCTTAGGTTGCGCTGACCTTGTTTTTTCCGGCTGGGGGCTTTTCCTCCTTGGCTGTAAAGCGGCGCGGGCATCACGCGAAAGCATTAGCATGGGTGCGCTGCCACCCGGGCGGGGGTATGCTACATGGATTGCGACCCCCTAACAAGCAAAGCGCGGCGGGTGTACCGTCATGCCCTGCCTGCCGCTTTTGCGAAACATTTGAAATCTTCCGATATGGGAAGTATAATAAAGCCGTAAAAGCTGCTGGAGGATGCTATGGATTACATCACAGCGGGTGAGGCGGCCGAAAAATGGGGCGTTTCCGGGCGATCCATTACCTATCATTTGGTTGCCGGGCGCATCCCCGGCGCGGTTAAAAAAGGAAAGCTGTGGCTGATCCCTGCGGATGCCGGGCGCCCCGCAGATCATAGACGGCGCGGACAGGTGTTGCCGGAGCAGGCAGATTCCTTGTCCGCCGGCCTGACCGACGCTGCGGCTGCGACCCGGCCCATGCCCGGTGATCCCTACGTTATTCTGGATGCCATGGACAAAGGCAGCCTGCGGCTCGTCTTTGAAGCGGAAATCGCTTATTTGCGAGGCGACTTTGCGCGCACGATGGCCTGTTTTCAGAAGATCGGGCAGGACGACGCGCTACGGCTTCGGGTCTGCCCGTCGGCGATCGCGTCGGCCATCAGTCTGGGGGATTACCGCATCTATACCGAGATCGACGCTTACCTCAAAAACTGTGTAAAAACCGGCAACGATGGCGCTATAGCTGCCTCTGCGGAGCTTTCGCTCGCCATTGCCGCCGTGAGCTGCATTGCCCCGAACATTGCGCCCGATTGGCTAAAGGCCGGGGATTTAAGCGCTCTCCCCCCTTCGAGACGGCCTACCGCCCTCTACCTGCGCGCCAAATATTTCAACTGTATGGGCCAATTTGAAGCGATGCTTACCGTGGCCGAGACCGCGTTGTCCCTTTGTGCGTCGCAGCGGGGCATTACGCACCATGATATTTACCTGCGGCTGATGTGCGCCATCGCCTGCCGCTGTATGGGGCGAGAGGACGAGGCCCGGCAATGGCTTCTGGAGGCCATGCGCATTGCTTTGCCCCACGGCTTCATCACGCCGTTTTCGGAAGTCGTAACTGCGCTTGGGGGACTGCTGGAGCAGTGCTTGGAGCGAGAATTTTCCGATTATTACGACGCTGTTCTCGAACAATGGAAGCGTACATGGAAAAATTGGATCGTCTTCCACAATCGGTTCACAAAGGATAATATCACCCTCATCTTGTCCCTGCGGGAATATCACATCGCCGTGCTGGTAGCGCAGCACGTCCCCTACGCTAAAATTGCCGAACAGCAGTGTGTTTCCGTAGGCAGACTCAAAAACATCGTGTTGGAGATTTACGAAAAGCTGTTCATCTGCGGCCGGGACGAGCTTGCAAAATACATCCTTTAGCGTGTTTAAAAACGTGACTTTTTGAGGGTGGAAAGTCACTACCGAAAGCATGGATTTACCCCTATGATAGTGGTGAAAAACTATCATAGGGGTTTTTATATTCCGCCCCGGAAAGGAGCGTGAGTGGATGCACCCCGAGCAAAAGGAACCTTATAAGGTGTATCAGGCGGGGGGCCGGGACTTCCCCGTTTACCTCGAATACGACGAGCATCTTGGCGAGTGCCACCCGGCCTACCCGGACTTTGAAGCGCACCCGGAATATACCGGCGGGGGCCGCCCCTTTGTCACGGCGGTGCAGGAACGCTGCCTCTGCGCCAAACCGAAGGCTTCGGGAGAGCCGACGCCCGGCGACTGCGGCGGCTGCGAATTCTTTCACAGGGAACAAACACCTTACAACCCCATCGGCGTCTGCATGTGCGAGGCGCGGCGGCGCGAAAACGAAACCAAATCGGAAAGGGAGGAAGCAAAATGAAAAGCAAACGGTTTTTGAGCATACTCCTGTGCGCGGCGCTGGTGTTCGCGCTGCTGCCCGCCCCGGCGCTGGCGATCTGGGACGGGAGTGCGGCGATGCCGGACGGCTCAGGTTCGCAAGCGTCCCCATATCAGATAAAAACGCCCGAAAACCTGAAATGGTTTGCGGATCGGGTCAATTCCGGCGCAACCGGCCTTTATGCCGACTTGGAGGCCGACATCACGCTCAATGATACGGCAGGTTGGCAAAACTGGGGCTCAAGCGCGCCTGACAACGTTTGGACGCCGATAGGTAGCGACGCGCACAGATTCTCGGGCGTTTTTGACGGCAAGGGACACATAGTCAGCGGCGTTTATATCAACAACGACGCGGGAGATAACCTCGGTCTTTTTGGATATATGAGCTCCGGAAGCACCATCAAGAACATCAAGCTCGCAAAATCCTACATTAGGGGAAGAAGCTCCGTCGGCGGCATCTGCGGATGTCTTGCCTACCTAAGCAGCCTCACCGGCTGCGAGAGTGGAGCGGCCGTGGCGGGAACGGCGCAATATGCGGGCGGCATTGCGGGTTATGTGAGCTCCGGGGTCATCCTTCGGGATTGCGCGAATTACGGAACCGTTACGGCGGGAACATACGCCGGTGGCATTGCCGGCTATCTGTTTAACAGTGCTATTTCTAAGTGCATAAACACGGGAAGCGTTTACAGCGCCACGGCATCCTCCCTATTTGGCGGAATATGTGGCAGCACTGACCTTGGAACGATCACGGATTGTTTCAACCTCGGATCGGTAAGCACCTTGGGCGGCAATGTAGGGGGCATTTGCGGAAATAACAACGGAACCGTTACAAACGTGTATAATATAGGCGATGTCGCCGGCAACGCGAATGTCGGGAAGGTGTGCGGGCTTACCTCGGGAACGGGTAAACTGATCAACGGATACTTCCTCGGAGCTTCGGCGAGCGGCGGCATGGGCAATAATTTTG
Organism: Eubacteriales bacterium; assembly: GCA_021372675.1. Taxonomy (GTDB): domain Bacteria; phylum Bacillota; class Clostridia; order Christensenellales; family CAG-138; genus UBA7707. Next base: position 1,844 of record JAJFTZ010000050.1, on the reverse strand, counting down.
GACAGGGAAGCCCGGCCTATTGCTCTTTGGAGCAGCTTGTCTCGGGCGAGGTGGCATACCGCCTCGGTGATTCTTTCGGGCAGACGTTGGGCGCGGACCTTTACCCGGTATTTCGCTCGCCGACCGGCAGCAATGCGGTGTATAAGCTGACCTATTTGAGTGGGGGCGCGGAGCATGCGGCGCAGTATTACAACCCGGGCTACGCGGTCTCGTCCGCCGGTATCGCGCTTCCGACATCCGATGGCAATTATTTTGTGGAATGGGAAGGGCTGCCAGCTGTGATGCCGGCCGGAGATGCGACGGTAAGCGCACTATTTAGCGCCGGAACGTCCCCCTATCCAAGCATCACGACCACGTCTTTGCCCAACGGTATTTTGAACATTCCCTACAGCGCTCAAATAGGGGTCGAGAGCGCCGCGTCGGCTGCTTTTTCGATAACTGCCGGTGCCCTGCCCGGCGGCCTAAGCCTGAACGGAACCACGGGGGAGATCACAGGAACACCCACGGCGATAGGTACCTATGCCTTTACGGTCCAAGCGGACAACGGCACCGCGTTTGCATCCGCGAGGGAGTTGAGCATCAAGGTAACGCAAAAACAGCCGAAAATCATGACCGCTTCCTTGCCAAACGGCCAAGCGGGGGTGCCCTATCGCGCGGAGATCGATGTGGAAGGGCTGGCTCCGTTCAGCTTTTCGCTGCCTTCAGGCGCTTTGCCCGCAGGGCTAAGCCTTGACGTGAATACGGGCGTCCTATCAGGGACGCCGATGGCGGCGGGAAGCGGCACGTTTACCGTTCGCGCGCAAAACGCAGACGGAACGGACGATAAGGAACTCAGCGTCTCCATCAGCGTAGAGATCATAGGGAAGGGCACCTACAACGAACCTTACCAGATCTGGACGGCAGGTCAGCTTATCTGGTTTGCCAATCGGGTGAATACCGTAGGCGGTCGGATTTACGGCGCTTTGAAGGCCGATGTCGCGCTCAACGACATGAGCGATTGGGAGAATTGGGGAAACGTCGCGCCGGCCTATGAATGGACGTCCATCGGCATCGATGCGTCCCATTGCTTCAAGGGCGGTTTTGACGGCGGCGGTCATACGATCAGCGGGCTGTATATTAGCTCCTCCGGCAGCAACATAGGCTTGTTCGGGCAAATCGGCGCTGCGACCTATGTGGAAAATATCACCTTGGCCCAGTCCTATATAAAGGGGGATGAATACGTCGGCGGTATATGCGGTTCCCTTGTAAGCGGATCCACAATCGATAACTGCCGAAGCGTTGCGGTCGTCAGCGCAAATAAATACGTGGGCGGCATATGCGGCTGTACCATGACCGTTAACGACGCCATCCTTCATTGCCAAAACGACGGGATAGTGGCGGGGAATGACCGCGTAGGAGGAATTGCGGGCGAGAACGCCGGAATGATCGGCTACTGTCATAACGGTGGAACCGTTCAGGGCGGCGCAAGCGGCAGGCTGATCGGCGGCATATGCGGAAACAGCGGAGGCGACGTCTTTAACGTATACAATACCGGCGGTATTTCCGGCAATCTCAACGTAAGCGGTATTTGCGGTGCGATCGGCGGACTATCGTCCCAATACGCAATCTTGGAAAACGCATATAACCGGGGGGCGATCGCGGTCTCACCCAACAGCGCCGCAATCTGCGGGGTGACTAATGCATATTGCTCGCTGTCCGGCTGTTATTATCTTAATTCCTCCGCGGCAAGCGGAATTGGGCATAATGTGGGGCCCTACACCACAGAGCATAAAAGCGTAGCGCAGTTTGCCTCGGGCGAGGTGGCATATCTGCTGGGCGAAGCGTTCGGGCAGACGCTGGGCACA
>JAJFTZ010000002.1 GCA_021372675.1 Eubacteriales bacterium | reverse complement strand
CTGGGCGTAAGAACGGGCGCGGCGGAGGCCGCGATGGCGGATATCGCCAAGCGCGCGGACGCGCAGGCGCAGGAGCGCATCGATATGCTGGTCGCGCGCATTGAACCCGCGCTCGTGGCCGTTACCTCCGTGGTGATCGGGGGTATCCTCCTCACCGTGATGCTCCCGCTCGCGGGCATCCTTTCCTCCATCGGGTGAGCGTTATGAAAGTGCGCCGGACTTCCCTGTTTTTCTCCGCCGCCGCGAAGGTATTTCTCGTGCTCCTTATTTTAGCCGCCGCCGCGTACGGCATTTCCGCCGCCGCGAACGCCGCGGATGAAGCCGGGCTTCGCACCGCCGAGGAAAGCATACGCCGCGCGGCGGTAAGCTGCTACGCGCTCGAGGGCTTTTACCCGCCAGACTATGCGTATCTTCGCACGCATTACGGCGTGCGCGTGGACGAAGCGCGCTATGCGGTGCACTACGAGGTATTCGCGTCCAACGTGATGCCGCAGATTACGGTGATGCCGCTTTCCTAACGGCGGCGCCGACCGACGGAGGCAGATATGGCGATCAAACGGCGGACGTCCGCCAATACGCTGTTCACGCTTTTGCTTTTTTTGACGTTTGCGCTCTGCGCGTTTTTTGTGCTGGCGCTTTCCGTCCGCGCCTACCGCGCCTCCGAGGCGGAGATCCATATAAACGACGAAGCGCGCACGGGGCTCGCCTACCTTGTGAGCAAGGTGCGCCATTACGATGCGATAAACGCCGTGGAGACGGGCGAGTTCGACGGGCTCAACGCGCTTTTTCTGTATGAAACGCATGAGGGGGAGCGCTACACCACCGTTTTGTACGCGGCCGACGGCGGGCTCTACGAGCTTTTTGCCGCCGACGTTTCGCAGTTTGACCGCAGCTCCGGCGCGCGCGTCGTGGCGGGCGCAAGCGCGCGGTTCTTTCTTCGCGGCGAAACGCTCACGATAGAATACGAGGCGGGCGGCGAAGCGCAGTCGGTCTCGCTCGCGCTCAGGGGCGGCGGAGGCACGCTATGAAAACGCTCCCGCGCCGCAACGGCTCCTTCCTTTTTTTAACGGAGCTTCTCATCTCCATTTTGGTGCTCGCGGCGGCGGCCGCGCTTTGCGCGGGCCTTTTTGCGGACGCGCGCGCATTGCGCCAAAAAAGCGCGGCGCTCACGAAAGCGGTCGCGCTCGCGGAAAACGCCGCCGAGGCGTTCAAGGGCCGCAACGGGGAGCTTGCGAAGCTTTTATCCCTCCCGGAGGGCGAAACGGCGCGGATCGGTGCTTACAGCCTCGGCTACGACGCGCGGGGCGCAGCCTGCAAAACGGAAAACGCCGCCTACGTTTTGCGTCTTTCCCTTGCGGAGGAAAACGACCTTAAGACCGCCGATATCGAAGTGCTCGGCGCGGCGGGGGAAACGCTTTACGCGCTTACGGCGCAGGCGCTGGACGCACAAGCGCCGAACGCGCAAGCGGCGGGGGAGGCCGAGCCATGAGCGGGGAGAGGCAATCCGTAAAGCTTTCCGGCGCGGGCACGGCGCTTTTGATGATGCTGTTTTTCGTGCTCTGCCTCACGGTGCTGTGCGCGCTCTCCCTTTTGAGCGCCGCGGCGGACTTAAGGCTTACAAAAACCTATGCCGCTTCCGTACAAGGCTATTACGAGGCGGACGCGCAGGCGACGCGCGTTTTGTGCGAGCTTACGAAGGCGAATCTCAGCGACCCGCCCGCCGCGCCCGGCGGCACAGAGGTCGCTCTTACGAAGGAAAACGGCCTGTATCTGGCGCGCTACCGCTGCGGCGCGGGCGAAAACCAGGCGCTGTACGCGGAGGTGCTTTTAGACAGCGCGGGCCGTTACCGGGTGCTTACGTGGAAACTCGAAAGCACGCTTACGTATTCCATCGATGAGAGCATCGACGTTTTCGATGCCGCGTCCGATCAAAAATAGGGCATCTGTGTTTCGCCGGGAACGGCAAACGGACACAACGCGACCACGAAGGAGGCTTTACCATGCATGAGGCATTGCAGTATCTGCGGGAGGCCGTGGAAAGCGGCGCTTCGGATATTTTCATCGTATCCGGGCAGCCCCTCTCGTACAAGCGGGACGGCGTGATCGGCCCGCGCGACGCGGAAAGCATTATGCCGGATTCCGCAAACCGTTTGGTACAGAGCATTTACGCGCTGGCCGACCGCCCTACGGATCGTTTTTTTACCACCGGCGACGACGATTTTTCCCTTTCCATCAACGGCCTTTCGCGCTTCCGCGTAAGCGCCTACCGCCAGCGCGGCTCCATGGCGGCCGTGATCCGCGTGGTGCGCTTCGACATCCCGGATCCCTCGACGCTCTCCATCCCAAACGAGGTCATGCGGCTCGCGCAGAAAACGCACGGGCTCGCGCTCATCACCGGCCCCGCGGGCGGCGGCAAATCCACCACGCTCGCCTGTGTGATCGACGCCATCAACGCAACGCGCAACGCGCACATCATAACGCTCGAGGACCCTATCGAATTCCTGCACAAAAACAAGAAAAGCATCGTCAGCCAGCGCGAGGTGGGCACCGATACCGATAGCTACCTGACCGCGCTCCGCGCCTGCCTCCGCCAGTCGCCGGACGTGATCCTATTAGGGGAAATGCGCGATTACGACACCATTCGCACCGCCATGACCGCCGCAGAAACGGGGCATTTTGTGCTTTCGAGCCTCCACACCGTGGGCGCGGTGAACACCATCGACCGCATCGTGGACGTGTTCCCGCCCAACCAGCAGCAGCAGATACGCGTGCAGCTCTCGATGGTGCTGCAAACGGTGATTTCGCAGCAGCTCGTGCCCTCCATGGACGGGGAGCTATTGCCCGTTTACGAGATCATGCATCTCACCAACTCCATTCGAAACCTCATCCGCGAGAGCAAAACCCACCAGATCGATTTCGTGATACAGTCCTCCGCCCAGGAGGGTATGTACAGCATGGATAACTCCCTTCTCGAGCTTTACCGCAAAAACCGCATCAGCGCGGAAACGGCGCTGCATTTTAGCCGCAACGTGGAGCAGGTAGCGCGAAAACTGTAAACGATGGTAGTGCCAAACGCGCGGCGTCTTTACGCCGCGCGTTTTCTTTTTTGCGGTTCAAACGCCAAAAAATTCCGCACGCGAAACGCCGATTTGTAACCGTGGCGTATCTGAGAGGCGTTATGATAGGTTTGTAGCAGTCCGTTTGGGAAACGAGGTATGTTTTTTATGGCGTATATGAACAAGCAGCTTGTGCAGGAATCCTACCGTTCGCTCATCGTCTGCGTGGACGCCTATGAGGAGCGGCGGATAGGCGGGCGGCTTTGCCATTGCTCCTTTCAGAGCCACGAGAGCTTCGATAATTTGATGCAGCTCCTCCTTTTGATCGAGCAAACCATAGAGGAAATCGACTATCCCTCCGCCTCCACCCAAAAGCGCGTGTTCAAAAAAAACGGCACCAACTTCATCACGCCCGTCTGCTGCGACCTCAAGGAGACAACGGGCCGCCTCGCCACCTTCCGCGTGCGCATCCTGTTCCGGCAGAACGCGAGCTGGCAGGGCACCGTGGCGTGGATCGAGGGAGGCTGCGAGGAGCCGTTTCGAAGCGCCTTGGAGCTTATAATGCTCATGGACAACGCTCTGTTGAACCCGTCGCCATGCGACGGCCCGCAGGCCTAGTGACGCGAGCCGTATCCCGGCGAGCGGCCGACGCGGAACAAACATTCTACATATAAAAAAGACGGGGGAAAGCCGCGGCTTTCCCCCGTCTTTTTTCGTCATCAATGCGTGAAGCCCTCGGGATACGGCCCGTAAAAGCTGGATGGAAGGCCGCATTCCTCGTCGAAGCCGATCTCGTAAAATTCGCCCGAGGAAAGAACGAGGTTCACATACCCCTGCGCGGCCCCGCTTTCCTCCGCGCTTACAATGGGACGGCGGTCGCCGTAGGAGGAGTTTTCGTAGTACCAACGCGCCAGCTCCCCCTTTGACATGCCTTCATAGCCCTCCGGCTTCACCATGACCGCGGGATCGATGGGCGAATTGGGGTAGCGATTGCCCTTATAGCAGAGATTCATAATATAAAGAAGCGTTCCGTCCGGGGTCTGCCCGTAGCCGAAGCTTAAAAACACGGTTTTGTAGCTTCCCTTTAGGGATACATCCAGCGTGCGCCATGTGCCGCTAACATAACAGCGTCCGACCGACACGCCCGTCATATCGTAAAGAACGCGCAGGGCGGTTTGCGCCGTTTCGTAGGCCGTGGGCGTAAATTTTCCGGTCTCCCAGTCATAATAGCGCTTGTCGGGGAGCATATCGCCGTATATACGGCCCGCGTAGCTCAGCCTTGCCGCGGAAAAGCGCGGCCTGTGCGCAGCGGGAATCTCGGGCACGAGCAGCGTTACGGGCAAAAGCTCGTCCCCATAGGCGACGCCGAGCGCCATGCCGGCGGTCTCCCACGATTTGCCGTTGAATGCGAGGTCGTAATACCACGCCGTCATGCGCTCCTTCACGTCAAGCGGAAGCTGCAGGCGCAAGCGATCCCCCTTGGGGTCGGGAAGCGCCGTTACGCCGATCACGTCTCCAAAGCCCCCCACGATACCGCCGGACAGCGCGCTGATGCAGCCGCGCCCGTCGTACTCCAACGCGCCGCTTTCGCTCACCTTATAGGGAAGCTCCTTAAGCGCGCCGTCCTGCACGTGCAGCACGAACGCGTTGCCGCCGCCGTAGTTGCTCGTCCACGATACGAGAAACAGCGCGAGCTCGTCTATGCCGTCGCCGTCGAAATCGCCCGCGTCAAGCGAGCGAGCCTCCCAGTATTCGCCGGCAAAATCGTAGGTGAGATCGTCGCCGTTGCCGAGATACACCGCGAGCGTCGCGTGGGGATACTGCTCGTCGCGGTTTTCGCCGAAGCCCGTAAGAAGCGCCGCGTCGAGCAGGCCGTCGCCGTCGAAATCCCCGGTGAGCGCGCGGCGGCAGGGCGCCTCCTCCGTGGGGGAGGGCGCGGGCTCGGGCGTTTGCCGACCGCCCGTGGGCGTCGCGGCAGGGCTTGCGGCACCCGGCCGCAAAGACGGGGTCGGAACGGGTTCGTTTATAAGCGGCCTTACCTGCGCGCACGCCGAAAGCGCAGCGTTTAAAAGCGCCGCGACCATCACGAGCCGCGCCGCCTTACGCCCTCTGCCGAAAAGCCGCGCAAGAAACGAGAACCTCCGCATGCGTTTTCCCCCATCCCTCAAATGCCTCCCGCGCGTTTTCGCGGGCCCATTATGGAAAGGATAGGTTGCTCCGGCAAGTCCTGTCAAGTGCCGCCGGCAAACGATTTGTAAACAATTTTCGCGCTAACAAAAAAGAGCGGCGTAAACGCGCGGAATTGTAAAACCACGATCGCCGTGCTAAGATGAAAAAGGGAGGTGGTCTGCTTGCAGATACGCGAATCGGCCGAGGATTATCTCGAAACTGTTTTGATGCTGCAAAGCCGTTTGGGGCGCGTGCGCTCCATCGACGTGGCGAACGAGCTCAACTATTCCAAGCCCAGCGTCAGCCTCGCCATGAAGAAATTTCGCGAAAACGGCCTTGTGGCGTTCGACGACAAGGGCTATATCTCTCTCACGGACGCGGGCCGCGCCATTGCGGAGCGCACCTTTGAGCGGCACAACCTGATCGCGAGCTACCTCATGCGCATCGGTGTGAGCGAGGCGACCGCGCGCGAGGACGCGTGCCGCATCGAGCACGCCTTGAGCGGCGAAAGCTTCGATAAAATCAAGGAATTCGCCGCGGCGTACGAGAGCGCGCGCGGAAAAGAGGAACGTTGATGCATCCTATCGCATACAGAAAGATAGCTTTCACTGCGGTGTCATAGGGAACGGCGGGCTGTATCGCTTCTGCAATATAGCCCGCCGCTTTTTATTGGGCACTATGGCGGGGAACGTTTCTTAAGAAAGAGGCATTGCCCACGCAAGCGTAAAACATGCATTTTTGCTGTACTTGCCAAATTGGAATTTTGCTGCCTCGTATGATGCCTATGCTGTGATTTGTCGCAAAATGAGCAGAAGGCGCAATCAGCTTATAAATACGTGTTCGTCGCCGTCAAGCTCGCCGGAGTCATAAAAGCCGAGAGATTCATATATAATTAAAGCCTTTTCGTTGCCAATATCCACAGCAAGCTTTATCGGCAAATCGGGGCATGCGGCTCTCAATATCTTGACCGCTGTTTCCGCCACCTTTTTTCCGTAGCCGCTTCCTTGACTGTTTTTGTCGATATAGTAACTCCATGTAGTGGCTTCTCCGTCGGCGAGCCATTTGCAGAAATTGATAAACCCGATTCGCTTTCCGTATTCGTCGCAGATAATGCAAGGGTAATTGTCATATGGCTTCAGATATGCTCTTCCAATAGAGAAACCAGCGGGATTCACAAGTTCCTGCTGTTTTGGGTCTAGCATGCATTCAACTGTGGCGAACCATAGATCGTAATCATCAAGGATTCTGCGGACGGCTATTTTCTCATTTGAAAACAACGAAGGTTCAATACTGCTGATTTTTTCATAAAAAGTCATACCATCATTTGCTCTCTTTCGCTATGTTGATTGCAATGCCATCCATATATTTTTTCTCCAAGCCTGCCCGTGCTCCGTCAAATTCGTGTCTATAAGTTATTATAGCGTGAAATTGCTTTTCTTTCCAAAAAGAACAGCAACTCAAAAATCGTACCGCAGCAGCGCTCTGTCACCGCATGCCTTTCGCCTCTTTTTTGCTACGTGATGTAGTATAGCTTGAGCCGCAGGAGCTTGCCGCCCGCGCCCTCCACGTCGTAGGCACACTGGCATTCGCCGCCGAGCGCTATGGCGAGGCGCGTGCTCGCGCCGTTGCGGCGATCCGCCTCGTACACGAAAAAATCGACGCTCCCGTTTTCGCGCAAAAAGCTTAAAAGCGCCGCCATCGCCTCCTTGCCGTAACCCCTGCCCTGCGCGGCGCTTTTGAGCCACAGCCCCACCTCGGGCGTGGGGCTCGTGAGGTTTCGCGCCTCGGCGCTTCCCAAAAACGCGCCGTCCATATCTAAAATAGCCAAAACGAGCTCCTCGCCTTGCGCGCGAAATGCCTGCGCTTCCAAAATAAACGCGCGCGCCGCCCCGGCGCTTTGAAACGGCTCGGGAAACTGGTAGCGGGCGACCTCGGGCGTGAACGCCTCGAAATACGCCTCCGCGTGCTCGGCGCGGATGGGCACGAGCATAAGGCGTTCGGTCTTTATGGCGAAGTCCTTTCGGTTGACGGCGTCCGTGAGCATTTTTGCCTCTACGTACAGGTTTTTTGCGATAATCACACCAAATCGGGCAAACTTATTATATAATAACTGAAAAGATAAATTTTTCGGAGGAAAACAATGGCAGTACTCCTTACGGGCGGAACGGGCTACATCGGCGCGCATACGGCGGTGGCGCTTCTCGAGGCGGGCCGCGAGGCGGTGCTCGCGGACGACCTGAGCAACTCCAAGGCCGAGGTCTTGGAGCGCATCGAAAAGATCACGGGCAAGCGCCCCGCGTTTTATCAAATCGACATTTCGGACGGCGCGGCGCTTTCTAAGGTGTTCGAGGCGCATAAGATCGATACCGTCATCCACTTCGCGGGCTTCAAGGCGGTGGGCGAATCCGTAAAAAAGCCGCTCGATTATTATAAAAACAACCTTAACGCCACCATCGAGGTGCTTCGCGCGATGCTCAAATACGGTGCGAAAAACCTTGTGTTCAGCTCGTCGGCCACCGTGTACGGGCCCTATGGCGAATCCCCCTTAAAGGAGGACGCGCCCACCGGCTGCATCAATCCCTACGGCTGGACCAAGTGGATGAGCGAGCAGATCATCCGTGACGCCGCAAAGGCGCACCCGGAGCTTTCCTGCGTGCTGCTTCGCTACTTCAACCCCGTGGGCGCGCACCCGAGCGGGCTCATCGGCGAGGATCCAAACGGCATTCCCAACAACCTTATGCCCTACATCTCGCAGGTGGCCGTGGGCAAGCTCGACCATCTCACGGTGTACGGCGACGATTATAACACCCCCGACGGCACCGGCGTGCGCGATTACATCCACGTGAGCGACCTCGCGCAGGGCCACCTTGCCGCCGTTTCCTACTGCGAAAGGCACGCGGGCGTAGAAGCCGTAAACTTAGGCACGGGACGGGGTATCAGCGTACTCGAGCTCCTCCGCGCGTTCGAGCGCGTGAACGGCGTGAAGGTGCCCTTTGAGATTGGCCCCCGCCGCGCGGGCGACGTAGACGAATGCTTCGCCGATACGCAAAAGGCGGCTTCGCTTTTCAACTGGCGCGCAACGCGCACCGCCGAGGACATGTGCCGCGACGCGTGGAACTGGCAAAGCAAAAACCCGCGCGGGTATGAGATCACATCAAAAGCTTGAACTCGCTTTTATAGTATTCCAAAATACCTTCCGCGCGAAGCTTGGAAAGCTCGTTCGACAGGGCGCTTCTATCTACCATCAAGTAGTCCGCAAGCTCCTGCCGGTTGAACGGCACCCGAAAATACCTGCCCCCCTGGCGCTGCGCCTGCTCCATCAAATAGGAAAGCAGCTTTTCGCGCGTGGTGCGCTTGGACAGGTGCTCGAGCTTTTGGTTGAGCTGTATATTTTTTTGGGCGAGTATCCCCATGAGGTTTTGGATGAGCCGCGTATGGAACGTACACGCGTTGGCGCAGCCCTTCGTTATGCGCGCATAGGGAACGAATAGCGCTTTCACGTCGTGCATCGCGACCACCGCGAAAGGGAGCGCCTCCGTTTCCGCCGCCGCGTAGCTTTCGCCGAACACGTCGGAGGGCTCGAGCGCGGAAAGGATGTGGCGGTCGCCCGCGATATCGTCGCGCACGAGCTGCGCCGCGCCCGAAAGCAGAATACCCACCGCGCGCGCAGGTGCGCCCGCTTCAAGTATGGTCTCGCCTTTTTTATAAGCCGCCGCGCGCGCCTCGAGGCAGTTTAAAAGCGCCTCGTAGCTTTCCGGCGCGATGCCGTGAAACAGCGCCGCCTGCGATAGAACCTCCCTGAATGCCGCGATGCTTTCCATGCTTCCTCCGCCCGATCGTAACGATAGTTGTAAAAACAACAGAATGTTTCTTGTAAGCATAGTACAATCGGCTAAGAAAAGCAAGGAGGAGCCATATTATGCTTCGCAAGATCATTCATATAAACGAAGAGGACTGCAACGGCTGCGGCCTTTGCGCGAGCGCGTGTCACGAGGGCGCCATCCAAATGGTAGCCGGTAAGGCCAAGCTCATGCGCGACGATTACTGCGACGGCCTCGGCGACTGTTTGCCGGTATGCCCCACGGGCGCGATCAGCTTCGTGGAGCGGGAGGCGGCGGCTTACGACGAGCAGGCGGTTTTACGCGCCAGGCACGAGGCGCACAAGGCCGGGGGCGCTAAGCCCCAAGGCTGTCCCGGCTCCAAGCCGCGCGCCATCGTGCGCGAGGCGCATCCGCACAAGGAAACAAGCGGCGAGGGCGGGGACAAGCTTCCTTGCGGCTGCCCCGGCTCCGACGCGCGCGCGCTTTCCCGCCCCCAAACGGCGGAAACGGCCCCCGCGTCCGCGGCGCGGAGCGAGCTCATGCAGTGGCCGGTCCAGATCAAGCTCGTGCCGGTGAACGCGCCTTATTTCGACGGCGCGAACCTGCTCGTGGCGGCGGATTGCACGGCGTTCGCCTACGGCGATTTCCACAGAAAATTCATAAAAAACCACATCGCGCTCATCGGCTGTCCCAAGCTCGACGCGGGCGATTACGCGGAAAAGCTCACCGCCATCCTCGCCGGCAACAACATCAAAAGCGTGAAGGTGGTGCGCATGGAGGTGCCCTGCTGCGGCGGCATCGAAAACGCCGTAAAAAGGGCGCTGCAAGCGAGCGGGAAGTTCCTGCCGTGGCAGGTCGTTACGATCTCCACCGACGGGCGCATCCTCGAGGACTGAGCGGCTCTCGGGCGTAAACGCCTGTTTCCCGGCCATACTAGGCATACCAAAAAACTTTAGGAGGTATTTTTATGCAAGCAACCATCGATCGTTCCGGCTGCATCGGCTGCGGCGCCTGCGAGGCCGCGTGCCCCGAGGTGTTCGAGCTCGACGGCGAGGGCCTCGCCTTTGTAAAGGCGCAGCCCACCCCCGAGACCATCGACGCCGCGAAGGAAGCGCGGGACTCGTGCCCCGTTTCCGTGATTTCCATCGAAGAATAATTTTAAAAACATAAGCGAAGAAGGAAGGGGAACCACATGGGGATGTTTTGTTTTCAATGTGAACAGACCGCGCTTGGAAAAGGCTGCGCGGGCAAGGCGGGCGTATGCGGCAAAACGCAGGAGACCGCGCTTTCTCAGGATGAGCTGACCGGCGCCATGATCGCGCTTTCGCGCGCGCTCGAGGGCAAGAAAATCACCGAGGCGGATGTGCACGCGGTGCTGACGGGGCTTTTCACCTGCGTCACCAACACCAATTTCGATGACGAAAAAGTGCGCGCGGTGACCGAGCTCGTGCGCGAGCGCGTAAGCGCCAACGGCGGCGCGCCGGAATACGATATGAGCCTTGTTTGGAACGCGGAAGACCTCGATACCCGCTCCGCCAAAACGCTTATCCTTTTGGGTCTTCGCGGCATGGCGGCCTATGCCTACCACGCGAAGGTATTGGGCTTTTCGAGCGACGAGGTGAACGCCTTCTTCTTTGAAGGGCTTCGCGCCGTGGGCAGCGATATGGACTTAAGCGGGCTCCTCCCGCTCGTGACCAAAACGGGCGAGATCAACTTTAAATGCATGGAGCTTTTAAGCGAGGCCAACACCGGCAGCTACGGCATGCCTATACCCACCACCGTGCCGCTCACCATCGAGAAGGGGCCGTTCATCGTCATCACCGGCCACGACCTGAAGGACCTCCAGCTTCTTTTGGAGCAGACCGACGGCAAGGGCGTAAACGTGTATACACACGGCGAAATGCTGCCCGCGCACGCCTACCCCAAGCTCAAGGCGCACCCGCAGCTCAAGGGCAACTTCGGCACCGCTTGGCAGAACCAGCAGAAGGAATTCGCCAACATGCCCGCGCCGGTATTGTTCACCACCAACTGCATCATGCCCGTGCGCGAAAGCTACGCCGACCGCGTGTTCACGACCGAGGTCGTGCAGTACCCCGGCATGGTGCACATCGGCGAGGAGAAGGATTTTTCGGCCGTGATCGAAAAGGCGCTCGAGCTTGGCGGCTATCCCGAGGATAACCCGCTTACCGGCATCAACGGCGGCCACACGGTAACGACGGGCTTCGGCCACGGCACCGTATTGAGCGTTGCCGATACGGTGATCGACGCGGTGAAGCAGGGTAAAATACGCCACTTCTTCCTTGTGGGCGGCTGCGACGGCGCGAAGCCGGGCCGCAACTACTACACGGAATTCGTGCAAAAGACCCCCGCCGATACGGTGATCCTTACGCTCGCGTGCGGCAAATACCGCTTTAACGACCTCGACCTCGGCACCGTGGCGGGCCTGCCGCGCATCCTCGACATGGGCCAGTGCAACGACGCCTACAGCGCCATCCGTGTGGCGGTCGCGCTGGCGGACGCGTTCCAATGCGGCGTGAACGACCTGCCGCTTTCGCTAACACTCTCATGGTACGAGCAAAAGGCCGTATGCGTGCTGCTTACTTTACTGTATCTGGGCATCAAGAACATCCGCCTCGGGCCCACGCTGCCGGCGTTCGTTTCGCCCAACGTGCTCGATTTCCTCGTGAAAACCTACGGCGTAGCGCCCATCACCACGCCGGACGAGGATCTTAAGGCGATTCTCGGCTAAGAAAATTTGCGATGCGTTCGGCCCCACCCTTGCGGGTGGGGCCGTTTAACTTATCGGGATATTTTTATGCGCCCATCCTTTCGCCTTCGGTTAGCTTTCCATCCACAATGTTCACCACGCGAGCGGCATAGCTCGCCACGTGCGAATCGTGGGTAATCATTACGATGGTGTGGCCCATATTGTGGAGGCTGCGAAACAGCTCGAGCACCTCGTTGCCGGTGCTGCTGTCGAGCGCGCCCGTAGGCTCGTCGGCAAGCAGGAGCTTCGGTTGCCCCACAAGGGCGCGGGCGATCGCGACGCGCTGCTGCTGCCCGCCCGAAAGCGCATACGGCTTATGCTTGAGCCGGTCGCTCATGCCGAGCATATCGAGCTTTTCCAAGGAGATGCGGCGCGCTTCCTGACGGGGCACGCCCCGCACCAGAAGCGGCGTCATCACATTTTGGAGCACATTGTAGCGGGGCAGAAGGTGATACCTTTGAAAAATGAAGCCGATCATCCTGTTGCGGAGCACCGCGAGCTGCTCCTCATTCAACGCCTGTACGGGTATCCCAGCGAGAGCATAGCTGCCCTCCTGAAAATCGTCCATGCAGCCGATGATGTTCATGAGCGTGCTTTTACCGCTGCCCGAGGGGCCCAATACGGCAAGGTAGTCCCCCGCGTCCACCGTGAGGGAAACGCCCCGAAGCACCTCAAGCACCGTTTCGCCCACGCGGTAGTATTTGTGGATGTTCTCGCACCGTATGATGTGATCCGCGGCCATAAAGCTACCTCGAAACGATGGAGACGGACGTGATGTTCTCGCTGCCGTCCTCCAGGCTCTCCACCGTAAGCTTAAGCACCATGCCCTTTGCGACGGAGGTGAAGTCGCCCGAGCCGATGGCCATGCCTACGGGCAAAAGGTAGTCGGCGGTCTCCTCGCCGTAAACGATCACGCCGTCCGCGCCGTATTCGCCCAAGGTGAGCGTCACCTTGTTGCCTACGATGGTCTCGACCCTGCCGTATACAGCGTCGCCCTCGGCTTGGTCGAACGCGGGAAAGCCCGCTTCGCCGCCCTCCGGCCGTCCGCTCGGCCGCGCGCCCTGACCATCCCACTGGGGCGGCTCCCCCTGGCCGTCCCACTGGGGCATATCTCCCATACCGCTCATATCGCCGCCGGTAAAGCCCTCCGGCAGCTCCCCGCTGAACGTGCCGTTTTGCCCGAGGGGCCCTACGCGCACCGTTTCCTCTTCCTTTTTCGAGCAGCCCGCAAACAAAAGAAGCAGCGCCGCCATCAAACAAAACAAACGGAATTTACGCATACATCCATCTCCTATTCTTGGTTAAGCGCTTCGATCGGGTTCAGGCGCGAAGCCTTCCACGCGGGGTAAAAGCCAAATACCGTACCCGTGATCACCGCGAATACCAGCGCTAAAATAGCGCCGTCCGCGGTGGCAATAGCGCTGGCGTCTAACATTTCTACAAGCGGCAGCACCAGATAGCTCAAGCCCACGCCCACGGCGCCGCCTATCACGCTGACGCTGGCCGCCTCCAGCAAAAACTCGAGAAGTATGGTTCTTTTCGAGCAGCCCAGGGCCTTGAGGATGCCGATCTCGGCGGTGCGCTCCTTCACGGATACGAAAAACACGTTCATAATGCCTATGCCGCCCACGATGAACACGATGCTCGCCACCGCAAGAAGCATGGTGGCCAGCGTGTTGGCGCTTTGCGTGGCGGCTTCCATGGCGCTGCCCGCGTCCGTCACAGTAAAGGATGCGTCGGGGTAGTTTTCGGTGAGCACCGCCTCAATGTTCGCCATCGCCTGTTCCACATCGCCCACATCCTCGGCGACGGCCGCGATGGTGGGCTGGGCTGTAGTACCCAAAATATGCTTGATGCACGTGGAATAGGGAACGTAAACGGCGCTGTCGGGGCTGATGCCGCTCTGCACCGAGCCCATGCTCTTGAGCACGCCGATGATCTCGTAATTTTTGCCGTCGATCTCAAGATAGTCGCCGTAGGCATAGACCGGATAAGTAAAGATCTCCTCCGCAAGAGCGTAACCGATGACGCAGGCATAATCCGCGTAATCCTGATTGTCGTCGGTCAAAAAGCCGCCGTATAGCACGGAAAGGTTGCTTACCGCCTGATAGTTCGGCAGCACGCCCGCCACGGTAACGGTTTTTTCCTCCTCGAGGCCGCCGCCGAACACCGTGGTTTCGCCTGAGGCCAGAATGGTAACGTCGGAAAGTCCGCTCACAAGCTCCTCAATATCCTCCACGTCGTCCGTGGTGAGGGTGACCTTGTTTTGCGCGCGGTTATTGCCGTTTCTCTGGATGCCGCCGCCGTTACCACCGCCGCCGTTGCCGCCGAAGAAGCCGTTACCGCCGCCTGAAGGCATGGACGGTGCGGAAAAGTTGCCTGCAAAGGGCGCGCCGCCGATCTCGGAAAAACTGAATTCTCCCATTGCGCCTTCCAACATCAGCTCAAGGCTTGCGCCGCTGCCAACCTGCACGTCGATGGCGCCGGCGTTGAGGTTTTTGAACTGGTCGGCCACCTTCTGCTGTCCGCCCCTGCCGATGGCGATCACCAGCACGATGGTTGCCGCGCCTACGATGATCCCAAGCGACGTCATCATCATTTTCACCTTGTTTTCTACGATGTTTACCCAAACAAGGCGCAAAATTTCGGAAAATCGCATCATGGCTGCACCGCGCTCTCCGCCAGCACCGTATCGCCCTCGCTGAGGCCGCTTAGAATTTCGACGTAGCGTCCATCGGAAAAGCCGGTTTTAACCTCCTTTTCCATAGGTTCTCCGTCCGAACCCCGCACGAGCACCGTTGCCTTGCCGCCGACATTGCTCACACACTGGGTATTTATGTACAAAACATCCGCGGCTTGCGCCTGCACCAAGGTCACCTCGGCGCTCATTCCCTCGAACATCTTTTGCGTATTGACGTCCGCGAAGCGCACGTTCACCGTGTAGCTCACCGTGGCCGCGCCGCTCCGGGAGGATTCCACGCTCACGGTATCCACCGTGGCTTGGAAGGTTCGGCCGCTAAACGCCGTCATGGTGACGGAGGCCTCCTGCCCGATGTACACATCCAGCACATCCTCCTCGGAAATGGTGATGGGTACGTAGACGTCCGCGATATTGGTGAGCGTGAGAAGCGTTTGCTCCTGCACGGCCTCGGTCATAGGGTTGTACGTCACCTCGAAGCTGTCGCCCGCGCCGAACGCCACGCTCGCCACCATACCGCTGCACGAGGCGTACACAAGACCGTCCTCGCTGACCACCGCTTTGATCTTCACGATCTCCGCCGCAAGCGCGTCATACGCCTCCTGTGCGGCATCCACAGCCTGCTGCAACTCGATCTTCGTAAGCTCGAGCTCGGTCGCCGCCACGGAGGCGTCGGTCTCGGCGCTTTCCGCCTTTTGCTCGGCGCTCGTGGAGCCCGTGGTCACATCGAGCTCGGCCTTCGCAAGGGCCAGCTCGGTTTTGCTCACCTGCGTCTGCAGGCTCGACACCTTCGCCGCGAGATCGTCGCTGTCCGAAATGTTGCCGTATTTTTCGTTGTACCAACTCTTATAGGAAGTATAAGTCTCGTTGGCGCTCTGATACGACGACGTGGCCGAGCTTAGCCCGCTTTGCAGCGTGGATTTATCGCCGAGCTTTGCAAGCGAGGCTTCCTTCGCGCTAAGCGTTTGCTTTTGCGCGGCAATGCCGTCGTTGAGCGTTTTCACCTTTGCCGTGGAATCATCGGTGGGGCTCGCGATCAAAAGAAGCGCGTCGAGCTGCGCTTGCTTATCGCCGATCTCCAGCTTCAACGTCGCGATCACTTTACTCAGGTCTTCGAACTGCGTGAGCAAATCGTTATAATCATCCATGCGTTCCTTGTAGGTGTCCGCACGTTCTTCGTAATAACACAGGGTGGAATAGTCGGTGGGATAATCGGCGTTGAGAAGAACGTATTCGTTGTATTCCCGAGTAGCGCTCTCGAGATCCTTCTTCGCCGTTTCCAGCGCAAGCTTCAGCTGCGCAACGGTGAGATCCTCGCTGCTGCCGGCCAGCTTGCCCGTCTGCTTTGCGGTTTCATACTTTTGCTGCGCCGCCAGAAGGCCCGTTTCCTGCTTGAGCTTAGCCTGTTCAAGCTCAAGCCCCGCCTGCTCGAGCTCCAGTTCATAGCTGCTGAGGCCGATCCGTATCTCCTCAACATTAAGAAGCATAACAGGCTCCCCCTTCTCCACATAGGAGCCTTCCTTTACGAACACCTCCTCCACGGTCGCGGAGACGGGGAAGTTGATGCTCTCGCGGATCAAAGAAATGGAGGAGTTTTCGGTGAAGCCCACCGTGATGCTTCCCCGCTGCACGGTGTATTCCCGATAGTTGGTTTGATCGGCGTCGGCGCCCGCCTTCGGCAAATATAAATACAGCGCCAGCCCCGCCAGCAAGATAACGCCGCCTCCGGCGAACCATACCCATTTTGAGCGCCCACGCTTTGGCGTCGCATCGCCCAGCACGGCGTCCAGCTGCTGTTGGATGGAGCGCCCCGCGCCGATCCCGCCCTTTCTGCCCGACTTGCCCTTAATCATCGTTCGACCTCCGCATTTGACGGATTATCTGCGCGGGACCGCGCCCGCAGCAGCCTTTTCAAGCATTATAATTTCATTTTTTTTGCCGAACAAGGCGCCCGAACCATTTGTTGGAATTGGGCCATAAAGTGACATATTTGCGCGGAGGAAATTTCGGAATTCAGCCACAATTCCCCCATCGGCGCGGCAAAGAACGCAGGCTTGAAATAAGGCGATTAAAAACGCCGTCCGCGCGGCATTTGCCGCGCGGACGGCGTTTTTAGGGGGGAGGGGATATTCCGATACGCGGATGTGGGTATCGGCTAGATTAACTATATATGGGTAATATATCCTCAAACCCCCGCAAAGTCAACCGTAAATAGGTAGCCATAATTTTCCAAACCACATAAAATCAAACTAACTATTTAGCGTTAGGCGTGATGGAATGAGCATTGGAAAAGCTGTGGCAAAACGGATCGAGGAATTGCGCGCGGAGCGGGGCATCACGCTCAATAAACTGGCCGCGATGTCGGGCGTTACACAATCCACCCTCAACAATATCGTAAGCGGGGCAAGCAAAAGCCCTACGATCTCCACGATCAAAAAGGTATGCGACGGTTTGGAGATCACGGTCGTCGCGTTTTTCGACGCGCCGCTCTTTCAGGATTTGGAGCAGGAGCTCAAATAGCAGCGCGGCGGGCACGCAAAGCATACCGGCCGCGCATATTTGCTATCTTAGCTTTTTGCTGAAATATAAATTGAGATCGTCGTCGTTGCGGTACATTTCATAGGGCTGCGCGACTTTATCTTTGTACCAAACGCCCTTGCCGTCCGGGACGTACCCGCGCTTATAATACATTCTCTGCGCGCTGCCGTACCCGCTGTGCAGGCCCACCCCGAGGTAAACGGTATCGGCATGCTCGGCGGCGATATCCTCGGCGATATCCATGAGCTTCGCGCCTATCCCGCGGCGGCGGTACTTTTCCAGCACGCCGAAATCCACGATTTCACAGTATCCCATGTTTGCGAAGGAGCCCCAAGGCGAATTGATATACACATTGATATAGCCGGCGACCCTGCCTTTGTATTCGGCAATAAGCGCGACGGCCTTGCCGCTCGCGTTGTCGTTTACCCTCGTTCGATACTTTTCCTCCGTCGCCTGCCAGCCTTGCGCGATTTCTTCCTCGCATAGGATTTTAGGGTCCGTCTCCCTGATCGTTCTTATCAAAAGCGTATCGTCGGAATAATAAAGCATGTTATATCCCTCGTTATAAAAAGCTCTTTACGTTTCGCGCATTTATGCCATTTGGGGACGCGGCTTACAGGGCTCCTGTTTTTCACGGAAACAGGGAAAGAAGCTCCGCGCAAAGCTCCGTAAGCATCGAAACGTCGTTCCATTCGCCGTTCAAGATATCGTCGCGTATCCGGTAGGCGGTGCGGTAGTCCTCAGGCCCGATCGCGCCTTGCGCGAGCGCCGCCTCCAGCTCATCGGCATCGAGGGTAACGCTTCGCCCGTCCGGCAGGAGCACCAAATCCAAGTACAGATCGTCCGTGCAGGGCACGCCGCCTTCGTCCACGAAGTTCCCCCTGCTGATGTCGAAATACCATTCTAAAAGCTTCCCCTCGGAGCCGTAGAATGCCGTGAGGCACCAGTTTTCGCACATCGGCAGGTACATGAGCCACTTAAAGCCCGCTCCCGAAAGGCAAACGGGCGGATCGTCGTCCTCGGCGTACAACTCCTTCGTGCCGGGCAGAAAATCGATGACGGCCGCGTACGCGTCCGCCTCCCCCGGCAGACGCTTCAGCGCGGAGAGAGCATAAAGCACCCCATCGTTTTTTATGTAATTACCCCAGATGGTCTTTTTGCGCATCGCCGCCCTCCTTCGCCGCCCGACGGATATAAAAAGCATACCGGCCTCAAACCGGTATGCTTTTGGCATTTCCTTTTACTCCATCCCGTGCTTGTAGAGCTGACGGTTGTCGAGCGCCCATTGCCGCTCGGAAAACTCGCCGCCCGTTACGGCGGAAAGCGCGTCGTACATCTCGTACAGGCGAGAATCCAAAAGGTCGATCTGGCTCACGAGCTCCGCTTCCGGGAACATGGGCGGCTTTGGGCTGCCGTGCTCGGGCGTATCGTGGTGGGCGAGCAAAATATGCTGCAATAAAACCGCATGCTTTTCCTCCACCATGAGCTCCGCCGCGGCACGCGCGAGCATCCCAACGCCCATAGCGATATGCCCGAGAAGCTGGCCGGACATGCTGTAGCCGCTCGCCAGGCCAAGCTCGCTCACGCTTAACTCCTCCACCTTCGCCACGTCGTGCAATATGACGCCCGCGTATACGAGATCGCGGCTGAGGCTTGGGTAGATGGGCTCGTACACATCGCAAAGCGCCTTCGCGGCTTGCAGCATGGTGCGGGTATGGTATAGTAAACCCCCGCGCATGGCGTGATGCAGCTTGAGCGCGGCGGGATATTTGATAAGCTTTTCTTTGTTTTCGCGCAGGATGTACTGGGTGAGCATGCGGATATCGTTGTTTTTGAATTTTTCCGCGCAGGCGTAAAGCTCCTCGAACAATACCTCGCCCGCCACGGGCGCGGTAGGCACGAACGCGCTCATATCCACCGCGTCTCCCTCCTTCACGGGGCGGATGCGGTCGATTTTAAGCTGCTCGGTCTCCTTCCAGATGTTCACGGTGCCGCGCACCTTCACGAGGCTGTCGGGATAGTAGGCGCCGTGCTGCTCGGGGCTATAATCCCAAAGCTTTGCAACCACCTCGCCGCCCGCGTCGGCCAGCACGAGATCGAGATACTCGCTGCCCTTGACGTTGCTTTTCTGCGCGACGCTGCGGATCAGGCAAAATCCCTCGACCTGGTTGGATTGAGGGTTCACAACGCTGCTCAAAAGGTTCATTCTTCCCATATACGCCTCCACGGAGTAAGGTAAAAAAGGGGAGAGACTTTTCGTCTCTCCCTTTACATTACCTCATCTTGGCTAAAAGCGCAACGGCCTCCTCTTGTGTGTAGCCGATGAAATACGCGTACACGTGGAGCTTCTCGCTTGCGCTCCAGTAGATGTGAAGCTCGCCGTTGCCATAGTCGGAGATAACCGCCCTGCCAAGCTCCGGCGCGCCCTCGTTTGGCTCGATATAAACGCCGCTATAGCTCGTGTTGCAAGCATAGCCGCCGAAGGGGGATTCCCCGGCCATGCCCCGCTCGGCCGCGCTCAACACGCCGAGGTTCTCTTTCGCCGCGCCCCCCCGCGTGAGCACTTCGGCCGCGAGCGCGTCCGAAGTGATGGTGTCGGCCGGTTCGTCGCCCATGATCTGCGCGCCCAAGATGGGAGCTTCCGTTTCACCCACGGCACCGTTGGCGCCACCGCCCGTTACGCCCTCGCCGGATGTGCCGTCGGCGGTATCGCCGCCGCCCGGAGCACTTGCGCCGAGCATCGGCATGGGTGCGGGGGCTTCTTCAAGCGCGCGGGTCGATTCGTCCTCGCCGGCAACGGTATAGGAATCGTATTGCGCCTTCGCCGCGTTTTCGCCCGGCGCGCTTGAACCCGCGCCGAAGCTCATGCCGAACATGCCGCGTGAAAGCGCGAGCGCGCCGAGGCCGAGGCCCACCACGAACACCGCCGCATAGGAGAGCATTTGGATGGGGCGCACGGCGGATTTCTGCGTTTTTTTGCGCGCGGCCAAAATGGCGTCGTGCAGCGCGGCGTAAGCTACGCTCTCGTTCGCCTCGTCGGCGACCGCGCGCAGGATATCGTCCATTCTGTCAGCCATTTAACTCACCATCCTTCAACAGGGAAAAAAGCCTGTCCTTCGCGCGCGACATGCGGGACTTTACGGTGCCCTCGCTTACGCCCGTGTACGCGGCGATGTTTTCGTAGCTCAAGCCGGAAAAATAATGCAAAACCACCGTTTCGCGGTAAATATCGGGCAAAGCGTCGATCGCCTCGCGCAGAAGCCTTTTTTGCTCCGCGCTCAGCGCCGCCGCCTCGGGAAGCTCGCGCTCCGAAACGGGAAGCGTATCGAAGCCCTCGTCGGTCACGACCTCGCGCTTTTGCTTGCGCTTAAGATCGAAGCACGCGTTGACCGTAACGCGGTACACCCATCCCTTGAGCTGCGCGTCGTTCATATCCTCCAGCTTTTTTATGTGCTTGAGGACACGCAAAAATACGTTTTGCGATACATCCATGGCGTCGGCCTGCGATTTCAAAACTCCGTACGCCGTCCAATATACCAAGCGGGAGCAGTCCGCATAAATGGATTCAAAATCCCGCGCGGGCATTTTCGCACCCCTCTCAACCAATAATACGGCTAAAATACCGCTTAAGTTCCCGCCGCGCAAGTGAATAAATCATGGCAATTCCACGAAAGCGGCTTTTTTATTATAACACACGAAAATTGTTTCACAAAGAATAGAAAAGGTGCGTCTCACATATCCTTTGCCGCAGCCGTGCGCTTTTTTACCGTTTTTTGCACGGCGCTTTGCATGGCCGCGCCCAAGAGCATACCCGTAAAATTGAGCAGGATATCGTCGATATCGAACACGCCTACGACAAGAAGCTGCTGCAACGATTCAACGGCGACGATTGCCGCGAGCAGGAGAAGCGTCGCGGCCAGCCTCGGGTATCGTCCCTTCATTTTCCATGGCAGCAGGAACCCGAGCGGGAAAAACAATGCCAAATTTCCCATAAGCCCCATAAGAGGCCGCATGTCAAACCGCCCGGAAAACGCGCTTTTGAACTCCCTTACGAGCGAAAGAAACGGCGAAAGATTCGGCTTAAGATAGGAATAGTCGTAATCCCGCCTGCCGCCGCCGAACAGCACGAAAGCGAGCACCATGCAGTATAAAGCAGTGAAAAACCACCACGCCGCGCCGAGAAGCCGCCTTCGAAAAGCCGCCGAGCCGCTCAAGCCGTACAAAAGCCACACGCCGAGCGCGATTGGCGCGGGTGAAAAGAGCGCCGCGCGAAGGAGCGAGTACGGCCCCAAGAAGCTGCCGCTAAAATAAAAGACGCGGAGCGCAAACGCCGTTCCGCCCGCGCCGAGCAAAAGAGCCGCCGTAGCCGCGGCAAGGCGGACGGCGAAAAACCTGCTTTCCTTTTTCCAAGCGGGCTTCATGCACATCCCTCCCTCCTCATGCCGCAAAGCGGCCGCCTGAAGAATTATAGCATGAAACCGCCGTTGAAATTGTTAAGTATTTTTCCTGCGCGGGGCGGGATAGGAGGATTTCTCATCCGTGCGGCAGAGGATATAGTCCACGCTTACGCCATAAAAGTCCGCGAGAGCGCAAAGCACGCGCACGGGAACGTTCAAGCGCCCGAGCTCATAATCGGAATAGGTCGTTTGATGGATGTTCAGGTGCTCGGCCACATGCTTCTGCCCCAAATCCTTATCCTCGCGCAATTCCCTTAAACGGTTCATTTTGCTCACCTCGGCATCATTATCCGTTAAGGGAATATGTCTTATTGCTTTTTAAGGGCTATTCCCTTAAAATCGAGTTGGGAGGGGTGCGGATGAAGCCGGGTTATGAACATATTTACAATGTGGCGACAGGGTTGGAAAAGCCGGCCGCTTTCGACGCGCGCCATTGTATCGCAAGGCGTAAATGCGATCTACTCTTTGAAGCGGCATATGCAGCCCGAAAGAGCATAGCGCAGCATATGGGTGTGGATTTTGACGAGGAAAGCCCCGATGTGCATAGGTTGATCGACACTTATGAACGAATGATGCACATTCTCGGCAGGTATTTTTATGAGTGCGGTCGCCGTGCGGGCCGGCATAGGCGCCAGCCCCCGCAGAGATCCCAAAACCGTTGTGGGAAACGCGGGCCGATATAAAATCGGCCCCTGCAGCGGCGGCGATACCATTGTAGGGGCCGATGCCCTCATCGGCCCGCGTTGCCCGCAATGGACGCATATAACAAAAAGGGCGGGTGCACGCATCCCGCCCCCGAATACCGTTCTTTTTGCCGCCTAGCTCTGCAAAAACCCTTCGAACAGCCTTAGGCACATATCCGCATCCGCTTGCGTGCCCATTTCGCAGCACAGCCTTAATAAAGGCTCGGTGCCCGAGAAGCGCGCCACCATGAAGCCGCCGTTCTCGAAATACACCTTGCAGCCGTCGAGGTAGGAAACGCGCTCGATCTTGAAGGGGAATTCCGGGAGCTGCTTATCAAGGAGCAGCCTGTCCATGAGCGGCTGCTTGTTGCCGCGCGTAAGCGCGATATCCGCCTCGGCAGTGTACACCTCGCCAAACCTTTTCGTGATCTCAAAATAGAGATCGCTAAGGCGCTTGCCGGTTTTTGCGGTCATCTCCACGAGGAGCGCCGCGGCGTAGATGCCGTCCTTGCCGCGGATGTGCCCGCGCACCGTGAGCCCGCCGGACGATTCGCCGCCGATGATCGCGCCCGTCTCCTCCATTTTGGAGGAAATGTGCTTGAAGCCCACAGGCACCTCGTAGCATATTTCGCCGAACGCGCGCGCCACGCGGTCGAGAAGGTGCGTGGTCGAATTGTTGCGCACCACCGGCCCGTGCCAGCCGCGATACTGCAAAAGATAATAGTACAAAAGCACCAGCAGTTTATTGGGGTGCACGAACGCGCCCGCGTCGTCGATCACGCCGATGCGGTCCGCGTCGCCGTCGGTGGCGATGCCGAGGTCGCATTTGTTTTCGACCACGAAATCGCTCAGGCTGTTGAGCGTATCGGGATTTGGGGCGGGCAGCCTGCCGCCGAAAAGCGTATCGTGCCGCTCGTGGATCACATCCACCTCGCAGCGCGTGGTGAGGAGGATCGTGCGGAGGCTCGTTTGGCTCACGCCGTACATCGGGTCGAGCGCGATCTTCAAGCGCGCCTTTTTGATGGCCTCGGTATCCACATGCGCCAAAATGCTGTCGATGTAGTCGTTGAGGGGGTTGATTTCCTTTACGAGCCCCTTTTCGACCGCCTCGCCGTACTCCGTTACGGGGATGCTCTCCTTTTCGAAACGGTCGATGTAGCCCTCGAGCTTTTTCGTAACAGCCTCGGACGCGTCGCGCCCGCCCGAGGTGAAAAGCTTTACGCCGTTATATACGGCGGGATTGTGGCTCGCGGTGATCGCCATGCCGTACTCTGTCTTAAGCTGCTTCACGGTAAACATAATGAGGGGCGTGGGCGCCTCGCGGTCGATTACGCGGCAGAAAATACCCTGCGCGGCAAACACCTCCGCCGCCCAGCGCGCGGCTTCCTTAGAAAGAAAGCGCCTGTCGTACCCGATGCAAACGCCGTTTTCCGCTTTTTCCTCCTCTTGCATCATATGGCAGAGCGCGTAGGTAAGAAGCTGCACGTTTGCTTTTGTAAACTCGTCGGCGATGATGGCGCGCCACCCGCCCGTTCCGAAGCGGATCATGAGAGAATCTCCTTTTGTGCAATACAAAATTTAAATTGAATATTCGATCAATACGCTCAACCCATCACGACGCGCACCGTATGCGCGGTGCCGGGGGCTTGCGCGGGTATTTTTTCCACGCGCGCGCCGTCGAGATACAGCTCCTTCACGCCCTTTTGCACGCCCGCCGGGTTTTCAAAGGAAATATCAAAGCGCGCGCCGCGCCACGCGCGGGAGACGGAAAATGTTTTCCAATCCGCGGGGACGCAAGGGTCGAGCGTGAGCGCATCGAAGCCGGGGCGAACGCCCAGCATGTACTGCGTGGCGGAAAAATACGCCCAGCCCGCGCTGCCCGTCATAAACGGATGGCGCGCGCGCCCAAACGCCGTATGCGCCTTGCCCATCACGAACTGGCAGTACGAATACGGCTCGGACTGGCGTATTTCGATTTTATCGTTTTGGTTGTAGGGGGAAAGCGCGTCGTAAAACTCCATGGCCTGCGCGCCGTTGCCCAAGATGCACTCCGCCGCCCACGCCCAGGGATTGGGGTGCGAGAAGATGGCCCCGTTTTCCTTTACGCCGGGGTAAACGCGCGTCACGAAGCCGATGCCGTCGTCCGGCTTGGTGTAGGGCGGCGCGTTGAGCATAAGGCCGTATTCCGTAAAGAGGTACTCCTTCACGGCATCCATACACTGCCTGCCGCGCCCGGGCGAAGCCGCACCCGAAAGCACCGCCCACGCGTTGCTTTCAAGGTGCACGCGGCCCTCCGCGTCGGTATGCGTGCCGATCTTCCGTCCGTCCGCCGTGATGCCGCGTATGTACCATTTTCCGTCCCAAAGCACGCTTTCGCACACCTCGCGCACGTGCTTTGCCATAGCCTCGTAACGCTTTGCGTCGGCGTCGTTTCCGAGGAAGCGCGCGAGCTCCGTGAACTGTGCGAGCGCCCAGTGGTGCAAAAAGCTCACCATGGCGCTTTCGCCGCCGCCCAAGTTGAGGCAATCGTTCCAATCCGCCCTAAGGCCCTTGCAGACGCCGTTTTTGCCCACCTGCCGGGCCGAAAAATCGAGGATGCGCTTCATGTGGCCGTACACGTCGTCCGCGCCCTCGTCCGCATAGGTCACGGGGCTTTTCAAAAAGCCGAAGTCTCCCGTTTCCTTCACGAAGTTGACGATGGAGCTTACGAGCCAAAGCGCGTCGTCGGCGCAGGCGTCTTCGATGCCGTGCACGATGTCCTTTTTATCGCGCTTGGGCACGACCGTGGGGGATTTGAAGCTTTGAGAGCCCGCCTCGTCCTCGAACCATACCGGCTCGAAAAGGTGCAGTCCGTAGCCCTCGGAGGTGAGCGCGCGCAGAAGCTGCACGATGCGCTCCCTGCATTTTTCGGGGTTGGAGTGGGGCACGGCCATCGCGTCCTGCGCGGTGTCGCGGTACCC
>JAJFTZ010000024.1 GCA_021372675.1 Eubacteriales bacterium | reverse complement strand
CATGGCGGGCATAAAAGTACTGGCCACCGGCGGCATCGGCGGCGTGCACCGCGGCGCGGAAACGACCATGGATATTTCCGCCGATTTGGAGGAGCTTGGGAAAACCCCCGTAGCCGTCGTGTGCGCGGGCGCGAAGAGCATCCTCGACCTTGGGCTTACGCTCGAATATCTCGAAACGCGCGGCGTGCCTGTGATCGGCTTTGAAACGGACGAGCTTCCCGCCTTCTACACCCGCAAGAGCGGTTTTAAAATCGACCGCCGGATCGACACGCCGGAGGAGATCGCCGCCGCCGTGCGCGCGCAGCGCGAGTTGGGCTATGCGGGCGGCACGCTCATCGTAAACCCCATCCCCGAGGCATACTCCATGGACAAAAACTACATCGACGGCGCGATACAAGCCGCCGTTGCCGAGGCGGACCGCCTTAAGATACACGGCAAGGACGTGACGCCCTTCCTCCTCGCCGCCATCAAGGACGCGACCAAGGGCAAGAGCCTCGAGGCGAACATCGCGCTCGTATACAATAACGCTGTGCTCGCGGCGAGGATCGCGGCGCTGCTGTAATGGGAAAATACCCGGCGTAACGGGAAAAAGGCGCCGTCCACAGGGGACGTTGACATAAGAAAGCAAGCACTAAGAATGCCGTCTGTAAACGTGCATAAAGCTTTATCTTGAAAGAAGGCAGAATAGCAAGCATAGCACGAATAAGCAAAATGTCATTGGGGAGAAATGGTCTATGAAAACTAAACTGACGCATGTCCGTGCGAATGTAAGCGATTTGCAAAGAGCGATTGAATGGTATGAAGATGTTCTGGGATTTGAAGTGCATACGACTTATCCTGAGGAAAACCCCACCTATGCCGATTTTGAAGAGGGTATCGGTGCGTGTTTCTCTATAATGGTAAATGAACATGTGCCATCCTATGGACGCTTTAATTTTGAGGCTGAAGGTATAGAAGGTTTCTGGAACTTATTAAAGGATAAAGTGGATATCGTTGAGCCATTGTTTACAACTCCGTACGGAACAACGAAATTCACAATAAAAGACTTGGATGGTAATGAATTAGGGTTTACAAAAAAAGATACCGTGTAGTTTGCTGACACAACAAAATGCGCAAAGCGGTAAGGAAAAAATCCTCACCGCTTTTTGCTTTCTTACATGGCCGCGCCTAAGGGGGCGGCATCTTTGCCCCCCAAAATCTTTTTTAGTCGTGCCTCAGCGCCTGTATCGGCTGCAGCTTGGCGGCCTTGTTGGCCGGGTAAAGCCCGAAGGCTACGCCGATGAACACCGAGAAGCCAAGCGCCAGCCCTATTACGCCGAGCGACATGCTAAAGGTGACCGTATCGCCCGCCACGGCGTTGACCACGGCGAGGATGAACCATGAAATGAGAAGCCCGATGACGCAGCCCATGAGGCTCAGCATCAGCGCCTCGATCAAAAACTGCATCAGGATGCTCGGGCGCGCCGCGCCGATGGCCTTTCTTATGCCGATCTCGCGCGTGCGCTCCGTGACGGAAACGAGCATGATGTTCATAATGCCTATGCCGCCCACGAGGAGCGAAATGGCCGCGATGCCGCCCAATAGGAGCGACATGGTGTTGGTAACGGTTCCTAAAGCGCCCATGATGGCCGATTGGTTGATGATGAGAAACGCGTCGGAGTCGTGGCGGAAGCGCTGGAGCATCAGCTCGTTGAGCCTTTTTTCGGCCGCGGTCATGTCCTCCGCGTCGGAGGAGGACACATAGAAGGTC
>JAJFTZ010000015.1 GCA_021372675.1 Eubacteriales bacterium | reverse complement strand
TTGAACGCGCCGCTCGTCAAGATAAGCGCGCACGCGAGGAAAAGGATAAAAGTTCTCTTTAAGTTACCTTTCATAATTGCCTCCCACTCAAGTGTTTTAGGGGAAACTATGGACAAGCTTTCCCCTCTCCCTATAAATATGTGAGGCTTGACATAGGTTATTCGTGCCCTCGACACGCGGCAGGGAAAGCTCCCAGCATTCGACGTTCTTTTCGGACAAGCTCAAAGCATAAAACATAAATGCCGGAGGGGCGAAACCACCCGGCTCCGCCCCTTCGGCATCTGTTCGGTTTCCCGTTATTCCCCGGGGAATAACGACAGGGTTTTTCCTCCCGCGCGCCGCGCCGCGAAATACGCGCGGTTGTGCGCCACCGCCTGAGAATCCGGCTTTGCGGCGGCGGCGAGCTCGTTGTAGTATTCCGCCTTTTCAAGCTCTCCGAGCCGGTCGTAGCAGACCGCGCACTCCAAAAAGGGAATATAGCCCCAGCAATCGAGCTCCATAAAGCCCCACGAATCCACGGGCCTCTCGAGGCGCTCCACCAGCGAGAACCAAAATACGGCGAGGCAGTAATCCCCCCGCCCCTTAAGGCGGTAACCGATCTGGCAGCAGACCTCCGCGCGCGGCGCATCGTAGAGGAAGCTTTCAAAAAGCGCTTTCAGGGCCGCCTCCTCTTTGCCCAACGCCGCCATGCAGCGCGAAAGCTCCAAACAGGCGGTAATGTTATCCTCGCGCCATCCCTTGCGGGACGCTAAAAACGCGTTGAAATACCCGGCTGCCTCCTCAAAGCGCCCCGCGTCCTTGAGCTCGCGGGCGAAATAGTACATGCCGCGCGGCGAAAGCGTTTCCCCGCGCGCGAGGAGCGCCTCGTAGATGCGCACGTTCCGTCCCGGCTCGCCCACACGATTCGGCTTTTTGTGGGTCACGTGGATATCGGCGTTGATCACGTTGCCGTAGGTGCGCAAAAACTCATGCACAGGCTCCTCCCATTGAAAGCCGCGCGCGCGCTTTATTAGGCGCTCCCGGTAAAACGAAAACACCGGGCGGCCCTGCGCGTCAAACGCCGTGTCGTAGCGCATCATCACCGCGTCCACGCCCGTATCGAGCGTTTCCTTGAGCGCGAGGAGCTTTCCCCGATCCCCGTCCAGGATCACGTCGTCCGCGTCGAGCCACAATATGTACTCCATGGCCGCCTTGGAAAAGGAGAAGTTCCGCGCGGCGGAAAAATCGTCGGCCCACGGGAAGTCGTATACCCGCGCGCCGTGTTTTAAGGCGATCTCCTTCGTGGCGTCGGCGGAACCCGTGTCGACGACCACGATCTCGTCCGCGATCCCCTCCGCGCTCGAAAGGCAGCGCGAAAGCACCTCCTCCTCATTTTTCACGATCATACAAAGGCTGATGCTTATCATAAAAAACCCCCAAGCATACTGCACAATATGCTTGGGGGCGTATGTTTGACAGCTTAGAAAATGGGCGTTTCCCTTCTTTCACGCGCCGCCTCCTCCTTGAGCATGGCGGCGTAGACCAAAAGCTCCTTGCGCGAGGATACGTTGAGCTTCATGTAGATGCGCTTGCTGTGGGTCTTGATGGTGTTGATGCTCAAAAAAAGCTTTTGGGCTATCTCCTCCGCGGCGTATCCCTCGTAATAGAGGTCGAACACGGCGCGCTCCGCCGCGGTAAGCGTGGCGACGTTTTGCGCGAACCCGCTCAAAAGCGCGTAGCGTTCCCGCTCGGCAACCGCCGCGTCCGATGCGCCGTGCGCGGCCTTAACGGAGCTTATAAGCTCGTCGATCTCCCGTATGCCGGTCTTTTTGGCGGCCGTTTCATCCGCGGCGCGCAGGGTCTCGAGCGATTCGTTTAAGGGTCGCGTAAACCTGCGGCTCATGTAGAGCGACGCGAACAGCGCCGCCGCCATGAGCAAAAGCAGAAATGCCATAAGCCGCGCGAGGTCCTGCCGGATCGACTTCATAAGCGTTTGCCGCGGCATCATAAGCGCGATGGTGAAGGCTTTCTCCCGAAAGGGGGAATCGCCGGGATACAGCGCAACCTGCCTCGCGAGGCCCGCATACACGCGGCCGCCGTGCTCCATGGCGACGAAGCCGTTTTCGCGCCTTTCGAGCGCGTAAAGCTCCGCCTCGCCGCCCGCGGCCCCGTTAAGCTCCATGCCGCCGCCGGCCGTGAGGGCGCTTGACAGCTCGACGGAGGCGCCTTTCGACGGGGCGATCAGCACGAAGCTCTGCGGATAAAGGCGGTTGTCGGGCGCGTAGGAGAGCGAAAAAAGCATGGCGCTCACCTCGAAGCCGCACGCGCCGAACAGCGTGCCGTCGGAGGCGATGAGCGGAGCCACGCAGAGCATAGCGCGCTCGCTCGTGCCCTCCAAAATGCTCGCGCCCTGCCAGAAATACGCGTGCGAAACGGGGAGGCCGCTTTGCGCCGAAACGTCGAGGTTTTGCTTTAGAGCGCCGTCGTGCGGCACGTCGAGCTCCATGCGCCACTGCGCGTGCATGCCGATGCCGTTGTCGCGCGCTACGGAGGCGGGGCCGCGCAAAAGCTGAAGGTTCGGGTCGGTGGCGTTGACGATGTTGGGCTCCATGTTTCTTAGATAAACGCACGCGCGCGAATCCGCGGATCCCTCGAGCGCCGGGTTGACCGTGGCGTCGAGCAGCAAAAACGCGCCGCTCGCGCGCGAGCGGATGAGCGCCGTGGAAAGTGCGGCGTAGGCGCCGTTCAAAAGCGAGCCGAGCGCCTCCGGGTTATCCCTGAGCTCCTTCGCGCGAAAGCCCTCCGCCAGCATGCGCGCCTCGAGGTCCCGCGCGCAGAGCTTGGCGTAGGAGGCGCACACTGCGGAAACGGCGCCAAAATCGGCGGAGATATCGCCGACCGAATGGGCGAGGTCGTTGGCCATGAGGTTTTTTTGCGCCTCGCGGCCCGAGCCGAACGCGCCCGCGGCGCTTAAAAGAAGCACGATACCGAGCATCAAAATGCCCGCGAGCGAAAGCAGGTACACGAGCACCGCAACGCGCATGGACCTCCCGGCGCGCATCGCTTCGCGCAGGGAGGCCACGGAGGCCGAAATGCGGTTGAACCATCCACCCTCTCTCGCCACGGAGCTATCTCCCGCTTTGTATAAAGTCGGAAAGCGCCTCCTTCGACGCCGCCGCATACGCCCCCTCCGCGCCCATTTCCGAAAGGAGCGCCGCGTAGGTTTCACGCGCGGTCATAACGGAGCTTTTCAGGTTCGCGGTATAGTCCGCCCCCATCGCATCGAAGCCGTCGAACACGGGCGGCAGATAGAAGCGGTATTCGTCGAGCATTTGCGAGGCCGTCGCGAGAAGCTTTTTTACGTTTTCGGATTCCGGCGGCGCGCCGGGGGAGCCCACGTTAACAAACGCCTCCCGCGTCACAGGCAGGTATCCCGTGGACGAGACGAAACGCTCGTTTTGCTTGGAACGGGTGAACCACTTGATAAAAAGGCATGCCGCGTACTCGCGCCGCGCGTCGGACTTGAACACGCACATGCCGCCGCCGCGCTGCAGCGCGACCTTTTCACCGCCCTCGAACACGGGGTACGGAAGCACGTCAAACGTTACCTTCTCGGTGGTGTTGTCCGGGTAGGTGATGGAATCGCCGTAAAACAGCACCCCCGCCGTGGAGCCGGTGGAGCATACGAGGTCGCCCGTTTTCATAAGCTCGGAGGAATAGCTGTCGGACAGGGCGACGCCGCCCGCGACCGCGGGGCGGTAAAGCGTTTCGAACACGCGCGAGAACGCATTGGTCGAGAGGTTGAAAGCTTGCTCCTTCACGAGGCTTTCGCCAAGCTGCTCCGCGCCCACCTGCGCGAGGTTAAACCACGAATCGGGCATATAGAACGACTTGCCGTCGTTCGCCGTGTCGGGCGTGAGTGAATCCGTCCATTCGTAATAGCTTTTCGCGGCGGAGGCGAGGCCCTCGAAGGTAGAAAGGCTTTCGAGCGTCACGCCCGTGGCGGCGGAAAATCTGTCGAACAAAGTTCTGTTGAGAAACAGCACCTCGGTGGACTTTGCCACGGGGAACACATAGAGCTCCGATCCGATGTAGCCCTCCGCCAAAAAGGCGGGCAGGTAGGCGCCGAGCTCCGCGCCCGAAAAATAGCTTTTCAGATCGACGAGCAGCCCCTTTTCCTTCAAAGAAAGCGCCGTGATGGGGTAGCAGGTGGTGACGTCGGGCAGCGCCGGCGCGCCGGGCTCGCCGTTTGCTGCCATATCGAGCATCTTCACGATGGACGAGGAGCTCGAAATGCTCGTCACGTTCACGATCACGCCCTGCTCGCGGCCCACGGTATCGTTGAACTCGCTTACGAGCGCATCCATGGTCTCCTTCATCTGCCCGCCGTAGTTGTGCCAAAGCGAAACGGTGACGGGATCCCCTGGGTCGAGGACGGCGCTTCCGCAGCCGGGCAGGAAAACCGCGTTCAAAAGGAGCATAAAAATAAGAAGGGCGGCGGTCGATTTAAAGCGCATGGGGTTCGTCCTCCGTTTCACGTTTTTGCGGCGGGACCGGTCAAGGAACAGCCCAATCCCTTTTTTGTTCCATAAATCACCCGTCGGGTGATGGACGGCGAAAAATTAGTTTTCTATAATACTTATAGCGTGTATAATGTGCTTGTAAGGATATCGCGCATTTTTTTCAGGCATATTTAAAAACATTGTATAGCATACGCGCTTTAAGTTCAACAAAGCCTTTTTTCGTTTTCGCGGCGCCGCTTCGGCGGCCCGTGCGGTCCATGGCAGCGAAAAGTTTTTTTGGAGGGATGGTATGAGCGATATTTTGAGCGGCCTGTTCAAGGGGCTTTCCGGCCTTATGCCGCAGGAAGACCCGGAGGTCAAGCTGTTTCAGGCGCAAACCGAGCTTACGGACCTAAGGTCGCGCGAGACGGAGCTTTACGCGCAGGCGGGCAAGCGCATCATGGAGCAGGAGGGGAGCTCGCGCTTTCCCGACCTTTATAGCCAACTCGAGCTCGTAAAGAGCAACGTCGCCGCGGCGGAGCAGAAGCTTCAGGCCCTGAAGTCCGAAAAGGACGCCGCGGAGCGCGCCAAAAAAGAGGCGGAAGAAAAGTGCACCTGCCCTAACTGCGGCAGCATCAACCCCGAGGGGATCAATTTCTGCCAGGAGTGCGGCACCAAGCTCGGCGCTCCCGCGAAGAATTTCTGTACCTCCTGCGGCGCGGAAAACGCGGCGGGCGCCCGCTTTTGCGGCGGCTGCGGCGCGCGGCTGGGAGGCTGAGGTAGGGGGAGCCGGTACCCTGCGGTTTATAGGGCCGGAAAGCACGCCATCGCCGTGTTGCCGGTACTCGCCGCAGCGTCCGGCAGAGCCGGAGCCATTTGGGCCTCGCGTGCGGGCCCACGGCGACTAACGATGACGATGACGTGCGCCAAAATAGCAGCTTTGCGGCGCAGGGGTTCGACTCCCCTTATCTTTATGGCTACCTATAAAATGCCCTGTATCCATTGCGGCATGCTCGTGGAGCGAGATGCGCGCTTTTGCCCCGGCTGCGGCAGCGCGAGCCCCTTCAACGACCTTTGCCCCTCGTGCCTGCGCGTCGTAAAAAAGGAGGACCGCGTGTGCGCGGGCTGCGGAAGGCCGCTTAGGGTAAGTTGCCCGCATTGCGCCCAAACGACCTTCGCGCAAGCGCGCTGCGAGCGCTGCGGCCAAAGCCTCACGCAGCCCTGTCCGAATCCGCGCTGCGGCGTACAGCAGTTTTTTGAAAACACGAAATGCACCGCATGCGGCAAGAAGCTGAAAAGATGACGGAGGAAAGGTATGCTTAAGGCTTTCACGAGAAATTACGAGGATAACTCCACCGAGGCGGGGTTTGAGTTCACCTTCTACTGCGATTGCTGCAGCGACGGCTACAAAAGCTCGTTTGTGGAATCGGAAACCTATAAAAAGGGCAAGGGCCTTCGGCTCGTTTCGCGCGGCGCGGGCGTTGTGGGAAGCCTTTTCGGCGGCGCGCTCGGCAGCTTAGGCTATTCCATGCAGCGCGGAGGCGACGTGCTTTCCGAGCGGTTCGAGGGGCAAAGCCCCGAATGGCACAAGGAGCACGAAGCCGCGTTCGAGCGCGCGCAAAACGAGGCGCAGCAGCATTTTCACCGCTGCCACGCCTGCCGCAAATGGGTTTGCGACGCCGACTTCAACGAGGACGAAGGGCTTTGCGTAGAATGCGCGCCCCGCCAAGAGGTTTTCGTCGCCAAGGCGCGCTCGGACGCCATGCGCCGCAACATCGACGCCGCCGCGGAAACCGCCACCGTTTGGCAGGGCAAGATCGAAAGCAAAACGACCATCTGCCCCGTGTGCCAAAAGCCCGCGGGAACGGGCAAGTTCTGCAACAACTGCGGCGCCTCGATGGCGCTCAAGGTATGCGAGCAATGCGGCGCGCAAAACGCGCTCACCGTGCGCTTTTGCAACAACTGCGGCGCCTCGCTCGCGCCGAAGCCCGCGGCCTGTCCAAGCTGCGGCGCCTCCCTCGCGCCCGGCACGAAGTTCTGCGGGGAATGCGGCGCAAAGGTATAACAAGATACCTTAGGCGGCACGGGCCGCCCGCAATATAACTCTATTTTTATAGTTTAGGAGGAAACAAAAATGGCATACTGCAACAACTGCGGCGCGCAACTCGATGAAGGCGCGAAGTTCTGCCCGTCCTGCGGAACGGTGCAAGGCGGCGCGGGGCCCCAGCAAAACGCCTATAGCGCAGGCGCGCAGGCCGCGCCCGTGCTCAACGACGCGCAGCAGAACAAAACGATGGGTATCCTCGCCTACATCCTCTTTTTCGTCCCGCTGCTGGCCGGCGCGCACAAGACCTCGGCTTTCGTGAAGTATCACACCAATCAGGGCACCGTGCTCGCACTGTTCGCCGTGGCGCTGGCTATCGTGCAGGCGATCCTCCAAGCCATCTTGACCGCGCTCTTTTTGAACTCGTGGAACTCGTGGGGCGTGTGGAGCCTGCTCACCACCCTTTTCAGCCTCCTCTGGATCATACCCGCCATTTTCTGCGTCATGGGCATCATAAACGCCTCCAAGGGCGAAATGAAGCCCCTGCCCGTGATCGGCGGCTTCCATATCATAAAGTAAAGAACGTTCTAAAAAGGAGCGGTGTGACCGCTCCTTTCAGGCTGTCAAAAAAGCCTTGAGGGTTCGGGGGCCACGGCCCCCGGAGGCTTCCAACCGCCGCCGGCGACGGCCCGCAGGCCTAGTGCCTAAGGCGTGTCCCGCCGAGGGCCGACATGTGCGGTGGCGGCGGGAAGCCTTGCAGCGCAAGGCTTTCCTTGCAGGAACAACCGGCCGCGCCGAAGGCGCAGGTTGTTCCTGTGACCCTCGGAAAAGTGCCGCGGCACTTTTCCGACAAGCAAAAAGGAGCGGTGTGACCGCTCCTTTTTTGTTGGAAGGATTTCCGGGGGATTCGGGGGCCGTTCGCGGCCCCGGGTCACTTTTGTCTTTATGCATAGACCTCGGGCTTGAGCACCCCGATGTACGGCAGGTTCCTGTAAAAGTCGGAATAATCGAGGCCGTAGCCCACCACGAAGCGGTTGGGGATGGAAAAGCCGCAATAATCCGCAGCCACCTCGCATTGGTGGCACTCGTGCTTATCCAAAAAACACACGGTCTTGATGGAGGCGGGCCTGCGCGACGTGAAAAGCTCCTTCAAATACTTGAGCGTAAGGCCCGAATCGATGATATCCTCCACGATGAGCACATGCCGATCGGTAATGTTTTTATCCATATCCTTCACGATGCGCACAACGCCCGAGGATTGCGCGCTCGCGCCGTAGCTCGAAACGGAGATGAAATCCATAAAGATCGGGAAACGGAGCAGGCGGCACAGGTCCACATAAAAAAAGGAAGCGCCCTTCAAAATGCACACCACGACGGGGTTTTTATCCCGGTATTCCTCGGTGAGCGTCGCCGCGATCTCCTTGATGCGTTCGCGAATCCGCTCCTCGCTATAAAGCACATAGTCGATGTCGTTTTGCTCGGTCGTGATCCTCATGGCTTTTATCCTTTCGGTTTTTCGTTCGGCGTTTGAACAAGGTCTATTGTATCGGCATTCTCCCGTTCGCACAAGGCGGCAACCGCCCGCAAACGGGCGTTTTCCCCATACCGAGTTTGAATACGCCCATAATATCAACTTATAAAACATTATATCGCTCGTTGTTTTGCTTATTTTCGTGCCCTTTTTCGCGTTTTATAATCCACGCTTATGCGTTTACCGTTTTTTCTTCTCGCCGCGCCTGTTTACGCCTCCCCGCAGGAGGGATATAATCGGTTCGTCGGAAAAAAACAGGTTCCCGCGCCTTTCTGCGGGGCGGTAGAATTAGGAGGGCAAAGGTTATGGCAACTTGCGCGGTGGTAGGCGTCAACTGGGGCGACGAGGGAAAGGGACGGATGGTCGATCTGATCGCAAAGGACTGCGGCGCGGTGGTGCGCTACCAGGGCGGCAGCAACGCGGGACACACCGTCATCAACGAATACGGCAAATTCGCGCTCAACCTCATACCGTCGGGCATCTTCACGCCGGGCGTCGTGAACGTACTCGGCAACGGCACGGTGATCGACCCCGAGCACCTTGTCGGCGAGATCGAAAGGCTTCGCGCGGCGGGCGTGCGCGTCACGGGCGAAAACCTCAAAATAAGCGACCGCGCCATTTTGGTATTCCCGTTCCACAAGGCGCAGGACGCGCTGGAGGAGGCGCGGCTTAAGGACGCGAAATATGGCTCCACCAAGCGCGGCATCTCCCCCGTTTACGGCGATAAATACATGAAAAAGGGCATCATGGCGGGCGAGCTCCTCCTTCCCGAATACCTGAAGGAGCACCTAAGCTCCGTGCTCGCGTGGAAAAACCTTACCATCGAAAAGGTCTACGGCGAAAAGCCCTACCGACTCGATGATATGCTCGCGTGGCTCGAAGCCTACGGCGCGCCGCTCAAGGAGCACATCTGCGATGCCGGCGCGGTGCTTCGCGGCGTGCAGAAGGAAAACAAAAAGATACTTTTCGAGGCGCAGCTCGGCGCGCTTCGCGATATCGACTACGGTATTTACCCCTATACCTCCTCCTCCTCGCCGCTCGCGGCCTACGCGCCCGTGGGCGCGGGCGCACCGGATATTAAGGTGGATGAGGTAGTGGGGGTGGTCAAGGCGTACTCCACCTGCGTCGGCGAAGGCCCCTTTACGGCGGAATGGCACGGGGAAGAGGCGGAGCGTTTGCGCGAGGCGGGCGGCGAATACGGCGCTGCTACCGGCCGCCCGCGGCGCGTGGGGCCCATCGACCTCGTCGCAACGCGCTACGGCGCGCGCATACAGGGCACGACCGCGCTTGCGCTTACCAAGCTCGACGTATTATCCTATATGGAACGGATACCCGTTTGCGTGGCTTACGAGCTCGACGGGCAACGCACGGAGGAGTTCCCGTTCGCGCCGCTCCTCGCGAAAGCAAAACCCGTCGTCGAGTACCTTCCCGGCTGGCAGGAGGATATCTCCGCCGTGCGCGCGTTTATGGACCTGCCCAAGGCCGCGCGGGAATACGTGCTCTATCTTGAAAAGGCGTTTTGCTGCCCCATTTCCTATGTGAGCGTGGGCGCGCGCCGCGACGATATCATTTTGAGGTGAGGTATGGCTGCAAACGTTTACGAATCCCCCCTATCGTCGCGCTACGCGTCGCGCTATATGCTCGCGCTTTTCTCGCCCGAAACGCGTGCCAAAACATGGCGCAGGCTTTGGGCCGCGCTCGCGGAGGGCGAACGACGCCTCGGTCTTCCCGTCACGGAGGAACAGGTGGCGGAGCTTAACGCGCATATCGACGACATCGACTTTGAGACGGTCGCCCAAAAGGAAAAGGAGGTGCGCCACGACGTGATGGCGCACATCCACGCCTACGGCCTCGCCGCGCCCAAGGCGAAGGCCATCCTCCACATGGGCGCGACGAGCTGCTATGTGACCGACAACGCCGACCTCATCCTTTACCGCGACGCGCTCAACTACCTGCGCGGGGAGCTTTGCGGGGCAATTTCGGCGCTTAAGGACTTCGCGCTTCGCTATGAGGCCCTTCCAACGCTCGGCTACACGCACTTGCAGCCCGCGCAGCCGGTCACGGTGGGAAAGCGCGCGTGCCTTTGGATACAGGATTTCCTTTTCGACCTGAACGAGCTCGATTTTACGCTCTCGAGCCTGCGCTTTTTAGGGAGCCGCGGCACCACGGGCACGGAAGCGAGCTTTTTGAGCCTGTTCGACGGCGACGGTGAGAAGGCCGACGCGCTCAACGGCTTTTTAGCTAAGGCGTTCGGCTTCGACGGCGTGTTCCCCGTGACGGGGCAGACCTACCCGCGCAAGCTCGACAGCCGTATTTTAAACGCGCTTTCGGGCGTGGCGCAAAGCGCGTACCGCTTCGCGAACGACTTAAGGCTTTTGCAGCACATGCGCGAGGTGGAGGAGCCCTTTGAAAACGAGCAGGTAGGCTCCTCGGCCATGGCCTACAAGCGCAATCCCATGCGCGCGGAGCGGGTGTGCTCGCTCGCCCGCTATGTGATGGCGGACGCGCAAAACGCCGCGATGACCGCGAGCACGCAGTGGTTCGAGCGCACGCTCGACGATTCCGCCAACCGCCGCATCTCCCTCCCGGAGGCGTTCCTCGCGACCGACGCGGTGCTGAGGCTCGTGCAGAACATCGCGCGCGGGCTTACGGTAAACGAAAAGATCATCGCGCGAAATCTCAACGAATACCTGCCCTTCCTCGTTACGGAAAACCTTTTGATGGCCGCCGTGAAAAAAGGCGGCGACAGGCAAAACCTGCATGAGGTGATCCGCGTGCATTCCATGGCCGCCACCGCGCGCATGAAGGACGGCGAGCCTTGCGACCTACTGAGCCGCCTCGCGCTCGATCCCGCCTTCCCGCTCGACGCGGCGGAGATCGCCGAAATATCGGACGCGCGCGCGCTCACCGGACGCGCGGAGGAACAGACCGCGCGCTTTCTCGCCTCCTTGCCCGATCTTAAAGGGGCGGTGGACGCGGAGGAATTAAGGGTATAAAAAAGCGCGTAAAAAAGGCGTGCCGCGGCAAGTGAGCTACCACGGCGCGCCTTTTGTTATTCTCTGTAAGGGGACACAAGCTGGCGATATGTGTATGGAAGCCTCCCTCTGATGAGGGAGGTGTCACGGCACGCGAAGGCCGGAGGCCGATGCGCAGTCGTGACGGAGGGAGAGTCAATACGCCTTGTTT
The DNA here is from genome assembly GCA_021372675.1 of Eubacteriales bacterium. Taxonomy (GTDB): domain Bacteria; phylum Bacillota; class Clostridia; order Christensenellales; family CAG-138; genus UBA7707. The sequence goes on along the minus strand of JAJFTZ010000015.1, from coordinate 30,894 downwards.
TCTCTCCCTCAGTCGGCCCTCACGAGGCCTATGGTCTCGCGGGCCGACAGCTCCCTCGTCAGAGGGAGCCTATCATGTCTTTCCGCTGCCATTCATCAAAAAACACGAGCCGTATCATTTTTGCGTTTAGCAAACGGTATTTCCGCAGTGGATGTCGAACGGCATGATCAGCAGCTTCATGATCTCCTTCCCATGCGCGTCAAAAAACCATTGGATCGCCTTCCCATAGCTTTCCTTGCTGTCGAACTCCCAGCAGGAAAAATACTTGACGCATTTTACGATTTTCGTCAGCTCCCTCGGAGGCTCTCCGGGCTCGACGCCGTCTATGGTGAAAAACCGCTTGAGATACCTTATGCCGAGGCAGCCGGGCTGCTGCTTCTGCATTTGCGCAACGCTTGTGACAAGACTTTCGAACTCCTGTAGCTTATCGGGCTTGACCTGAAACAATTTGATCTCGGAAAAGCTACCCATTCTTTTTTCCTCCGTATTTCATCATGCTTCGCCTACACCGTGGCGCTTTCCAGCAGCGTGAGCGTTTTACGTTCGCAGTCGAGCTCGGCCGTAACGCCGTAAGGCAGTATGCCGATGGGCGCGGCGTGGCCGAAATTCATGTTGTACAGGATGGGCAGCTCCCCGAGGCCCTCCTCGGCGGCGACCACCTGTAAAATCGCCTCCTTGTATTCATCGTAATAGACCTCCCCCTGCGGCTTCCCCACGAGGATGCCCCTTACGGCCTTCAAAACGCCCTGCGCGGCGAGGTTGCGAAGCGTCCATTTCACAAAATCGGGCGAGGGCTTTTCCTCGCTCGTTTCGATGAAAAGGAGGGCGCCCGTCCAATCGTCTATCGAGGGCCAGATTTTTGTGCCGATGGCCATCATAAATACGTCGAGGCAGCCGCCGAGCAGATGCCCTCTCGCTTTCCCCGATCCTTGCAAAAGCTCGTAGCCATGCGCGTCGGGGCGGAGCTTTTTTTGGATGTGCGTGTTCTCTTCCTTCCACAGAACGAAATCGTCCGACCAAAAAGGGCTGCTCAAAACGGAGTGGCCGGCGGTATCCTCGAACAGAAACTTTTGCACGGCCTCCTTTGTATAGTCGTACATCTTCACGTATTCGCCGAATTCGCACATAACGCTGGGGCCGTAAAAGGAAACAAGCCCCGCCTTATACATCATAAGGTGGTTGACCGTGGAATCGGAATAGCCCATGAATATCTTGGGGTTGCGGCGGATCGTATCGAGATCGACGTAGGGAAGCGTGCGTATGGTATCGTCCCCGCCGATGGCGCAAAAGACCGCCGCAACGGACGGATCTGAGAAAGCGTCCGTCAAATCCTTTGCGCGAAGCTCCGGGTGCTCCGCGACGAAGCTGCTCCCCTTGAGCGCGTGCGGCATGGGCACGGCCGTAAGCCCAAACTCCGTTTCCAGCCGCCGCTTTGCGATATGATACTTGTGGAGAAGCGCCTCGTCGCCCAAGCCGCCCCACGACAGGCTGACCACGGCGACCTTATCGCCCCGCTTCAACCTTTTAGGCTTTATCATTCGAAAGCCCTCCTATCCCCGCGCCGCCCGCGCCCTGCCGATGAGCTTATTGTAGAGATACACGTCCCCGTCGTCGAAATGCTCAGGCGTAAAATACGAAAACGGGAACCACTGCACGGCGGTATTTTCTCCCTCGCGCGGGGAAAGCGCGTCCGCCTCGCCGCAAACGAGGAGGTACGAAACCGAAAGGTGCAGATGCGCGCTCACGTACGCGCCGCGCCGCACATGGCCAAATACGGGCAAAATGTCGAGCGAGGCGATCTCTTTTTTAAGCGGGCGGATGTGCGTTGCGCCCGTTTCCTCGGCCGCCTCGCGCAGCGCCACCGCAAGGAGGTCTTCGTCGCCGTCGGCATGCCCGCCCGTCCACGCCCATACGCCCCGTATATTGTGATGAGCGAGCAGCACCTTGTCGCAGGCGTCGTTTACAATAAAGCCCGAGCTTGTGATATGCGCCGTGCGGTTTTCGCGCGTGAGCACGTCGCCCGCATGCAGCGCGGCAAACGATAAAATCTGCGCCTTGTCGGTGTTTTCCTGCTCGTTTTGGGGCGCGTAGGCCGCGATGTCGCCGATGTAGGACATAGATGATCTCCTTAAATCGAGCGGAGTTACCGCACGATGCTGTACAGCCGCATGTCGAGTACCTCGCCGTTTTTCACGGCGTTTTTCCTGAGCGCGCCCTCAAACGAAAAGCCCGCCTTTTCGAGCACCCGGCAGGACGCCGCGTTTTTTGCGAACGGCTCCGCGAAGATGCGCAGGATATCGGTGTTTTCAAACACATACGCCACCGCCTCGCGCACCGCCTCCGTGGCGATGCCCTTGCCCCAATGCTCCTCCGCGATATAGTAGCCGAGCTCCGCGGTCAGGCGGTGGATGTTCCCCTTTCGGGAAATGCCGATGCTGCCGACGGCGCGGTCCCCCTCGGCAATCGCCCACGCGAAAAGCTCGTTTTCCTTCGCCTCAAGCCGCGAGCGGATGAATGCCTCCGCATCCGCAAGGGTATAGGGGCAGGGTATACCGTCGCGCAGGTTGTCCGTTACCCGCCGGTTGTTGATCGCGCATCGAACGTCCTCTGCGTCGCTTTCGCGCCACGCGCGAATACGCTTAAGCTCCATAAGCCCCTCCGTTTCCGCGTTTTTCCCATTCTACCACTGGGGCAGGGGGCGGTCAATGAGAGGCAAGCCCTCGGCATAAGGGATCACCAGTTTTTGATCGTGCCTAAAACTTGCACACATCGTGCCATTGCCGGCACACGTCATACCCCTTATCCTTAATATGAACGTATGTTCGTGAAATCCAATTATATTTTTCATAGAAGGCGTAAAGGTATGGGAAAGTATTTTCTTGAAGGCTATGCGCCGCCGACCGGAGTTAATAGCGATGAAAAAGTAAAAGAGCTGCAGGCCTCTTTGGGGGTAAAACAAGACGGGATATGGGGACCGGTTTCACAGGCCGCATGGGAGAAACGCAATCAAACCAGCCCGGCCCATCAGCCGGCATATGATCCTCCGGATCATTATGTAGACGGCTATTTGCCGCCGCTCGGAGTAACCGATCGCTATAAGGTTCGCAAAATTCAAGCTACCCTTGGGGTAAGGCAGGACGGTGTATGGGGTAAGCAGACACAAGCCGCATGGAAAGAGCAATTCGGCGGCCTTTGGAGCCCATCCGTTGCGACCAATAAAACGCGTCTCTCGCAACAGAATTATAACGTTGCTCTTGAAGATGGCGACAGCGTTGACGATGCCGAGGCTATTAGAACAGCGCGGCGCATACTTGGCGTGTCGTCAGATAGTATGCGGGGGCCAAAACCGCAAACAGCATGGGACGCCTTACAAGAGACGAGGGGCAGCGAATCGCCTGCCGTGCAACGAGAGCGTGCCGTTATGGACGATTCAAATGGTATACGAGGGTCAAAACCGCAGGTAGCATGGGATACCTTACAAGAGACTAGGAGCGGAGAATCACCCACCGTGCAACGAAAGCGTGCCGTTATGGACGACTTGTCAGAGCAATATAGCGGGCATCTCGCGGAGATAAAGCGAGCCGATATATACCTTGGCTCTGAGCAGCGGGAGAAAAGATACCCCCTCGATAATACCTGCATAGAAACAATGGGGACACTATATCGCATGTTTATGCGTAACGGGCATGCAGAGGATGCGCAAAATATTCTGGCGCACATGGCACTTTATAACGATGCAGCGGCAGAAAGGAAGCAAAATGGATCAGAAGAATATAAAGCTGAATCCTATTTGATAGGTGGTTCTGCATACGGTTGGAACATTTACGACCCACCGCGTATTCCGCCTACCAGTAGCGTTCGCGTAAGTATCGTAAATCGGGCACCTCTTTTTGGGCTAAGTTCGTATAAACCGCTTGGTCAAACTTCGTTCGAAGCGGTTTGGGATACCGTTTCCGGTTTTGTTCCTGTTGTTAACTACTTTGCCTTTCTCGCATCGGTAGCAAAGAAGTTTCAGTGGAAAGGATATTTTGAATTTAATCCCGAGGCCATTCTCGAAAGTGGGGATGTTGTGATACACTATACACCTAGGGAACTGACTGCAAAAGAGGTTAGCATTAACTCCGATTTAGGTACAACCTATGCCTTCCGTGGCAGTGAGCTTTTGTATACAAAAGCTTCCAATGCTACCCCCATACTCGGAAAAAACTACATGAAGTATGCGGAAAAATATAAAGAGGATGTGCTTTCGGCAAATAAGGATTTGTTTTTGGAGGAATTGGCGGGTTATATTCTGGAGTACGCTTTTATGAAAAGATTCCCAAAATAAACTTCTATATGGAGAATATGATGAACAACAAGCCTTACGTCCTTTTCAACGACCGCCCGATGGGCTTTCTCGTCATATTCTCCTTTTTGTTGTGCTTTTTCCTGAACTTTGTTTTTCCAGCCGATGCTGCGGATCCACCTATCGTGACGGGGCTCTTTTTCAACTTGATTTTTCTCTATACCATCTATTTTGTATTCGTGAGCGTTTTCTTTCACCGTTTGGAACGGCGCTTCCCTACACATCGTAAAAAAATGGCGCGGGTACGGCGTCTTCTTCTCGTTTTTCCTTCCCGTTATACGAGATTTGCGGCAAAAAGCCTTGAAGGGCTCGACGTCGGCAGCAGGGACGCCGCCGTGCTGCAATTCATCATCGGCGAGTCGGAGGCGGAAATGATCGGCTACGAATGGCAGCATGGTCTGCGTTGGGTTCGCATCGGCATACTAGGCTCCTTAGTGCAACCTTTGCTGGCTCTGGCCTTTTCTCTTTGGCATACCACCATCCACAAGGCTCTCTTGACCTTCTTTCACATCTCCATCTCATAAGAATAGGAATCACTACAAAATATGGTAAAAAATGGCGAATTTTACCATAGCCCTATTGACATTGGGCTTACGCCTCTGCTACTATATATTCACAATCTAAATTCTTATATCCACAATATCTTGTATATGCGGCACGGATGCCGCGGCACGACGCCCGGCGGGGTCAGGGCGGAATTTTTGTCCGTTTTTGTAAAAGCAGTCAGGGGGCTATTATGTTGAAGATGATCCGCAAGCGCAACGGGGCGCTTGTACCTTACAAGCAGGAAAAGATCGCGCTGGCCATATTCAAAGCGGCGCAGGCCGTGGGCGGCAACGATTGGGATCTGAGCGAGCGGCTCGCCACGCAGGTGGGCGAAATCGCAAATTTCAAGTACCCCGACGGCGTCGCCGACGTGGAAGGCGTGCAGGATATTGTAGAAAAGGTGCTCATCGAAAACGGCCACGCCCGCACGGCGAAAGCCTACATCCTGTACCGCGAAAAGCGCCGCGCCTCGCGCGAAGCGAACGCCCTCATCGGCGCGACCATCGATATGTTTTCCAACTACCTCGACGATCAGGACTGGCAGATCAGGGAAAACGCCAACACGCAGCGCTCCATCAACGGCATGAACAACTACATCCGCGAAACGTTCACCAAGCAGTATTGGCTGCACGAGGTGTACCCCGCGGAGGTGCGCGAGGCGCATATATCGGGCGATATCCACATGCACGACCTGGGCTTTTTCGGCCCCTACTGCGCGGGCTGGGATTTGAGGCAGCTCCTTTTAAACGGCTTCGGCGGCGTGCCGGGCAAGGTGGAATCGAGCCCGCCCAAGCACCTCCGCTCGTTTTTGGGGCAGATCGTAAACTCCACGTTCACCACGCAGGGCGAAACCGCCGGCGCGCAGGCGTGGTCGAGCTTCGATACCTACTGCGCCCCCTTCATCCGCTACGACAAGCTCGACTATAAGTCGGTGAAGCAGGCGCTGCAGGAGTTCATCTTCAACATCAACGTGCCCACGCGCGTGGGCTTCCAATGCCCGTTTTCCAACCTCACCTTCGATATCAAGGTGCCCCGCACGCTCAAGGACGAAGCGGTCATCTACCGCGGCAAGCCGACCGAGGATACCTACGGCGATTTTCAGGCCGAGATGGATCTCTTCAACACCGCGTTTTGCGACGTGATGCTCGAGGGCGACAGCAAAGGCCGCGTTTTCACCTTCCCCATCCCCACCATCAACATCACCAAGGAGTTCGACTGGAACAGCCCCGTCGTGGATCGCTTCATGGAGATCACCTGCAAATACGGCATACCGTATTTTTCCAACTACATCAACTCCGATCTCTCTCCCGAGGACGCGATTTCCATGTGCTGCCGCCTCCGGCTCGATACCAAGGAGCTCAGGAAGCGCGGCGGCGGCTTGTTCGGCTCAAACCCGCTCACAGGCTCCATCGGCGTGGTCACCGTAAACCTGCCGCGCATCGCCTATATCTCGCGCAGCGAATCGGAATTCCGCGCGCGCCTTTGCCAAATGGTGCACACCTCCAAAAAGAGCCTCGAGATCAAGCGCAAGGTGGTGGAGGAACAGACCAGCCGCGGCATGTATCCCTATTCCGCCTACTACCTCAAGGATATCAAGGCGCGCACGGGCCAATACTGGTACAACCATTTCAACACCGTGGGGCTTCTCGGGATGAACGAGGCCTGTTTGAACCTGCTCGGCGAGGACCTTACCACCAAGTCCGGTCAGGAATTCGGCACCCGTACCCTCAATTACATGCGCGACTTGCTTACGGATATCCAAGAGGAAACGGGCCACTTCTACAACCTCGAGGCCACGCCGGCGGAGGGCACCAGCTACCGCCTCGCCAAGCTCGACAAGGAAAAATACCCGAATATTATCACCGCGGGCACGGATGTACCCTACTACACCAACTCGAGCCAGCTTCCCGTGGGCTTTACCGACGATATCTTTGAAACGCTCGATCTACAGGACGAGCTCCAAAGCCTGTATACGGGCGGCACGGTGCTGCACCTGTACCTGGGCGAAAGCATCAAGGATATTTCCGTTGCCAAGTCGCTTCTGCAAAAAGCGTTCATCAACTATAAGCTGCCGTACCTTTCGCTTACGCCCACCTTCTCCGTATGCCCCGAGCACGGCTACGTGGCGGGCGAGCACTTCACCTGCCCCAACTGCGGCAAGGAAGCCGAGGTATGGAGCCGTGTGGTAGGCTACCTCCGCCCGGTACAGAACTACCACCGCGGCAAGAAGGAGGAATATAAGGAGCGCAAAAAGTACGTGATCCGCGAGGAGAGCCTTTCGTGAAGCTCGCGGGCCTGATGCGATCCTCCACGCTCGATTACCCGGGCGCTTTAAGCGCGGTGTTCTTCTTTTCGGGCTGCAATTACGATTGCTTCTATTGTCATAACCGCTCCATCCTCACGGGCCCCGGCACCGATATGGAGATAAGCGAAGCCCTTGCGTTTCTTGAGAAGCGCAAGGGCCTTCTCGATGCGGTGGTGCTCTCGGGCGGCGAGGCGGCGCTGCAAATTGGGCTTACGGAGCTTGCGCTTACCATAAAGGCTATGGGCTTTATGGTGAAGCTCGATACCAACGGCAGCCTGCCCGAAGTCGTGCGCGCCATGCTCGAAAAAGGCGCGCTCGATTACGTCGCGCTCGACTATAAGGCGCCCTGGCGCCGCTACCGGGAGATCGCCGGAGAAAACGCCGACCCGGAAGCCGTGAAGGAGACAGCGACGCTCCTTTTTGACGCCGCGCTCCCGTTTGAAATGCGCACTACGGTAATTCCGCAGCTCGGCCTTGACGACATGCTGGAGATGGCGCGGGAGATGCCCGTTTTGCCCCGCTATGTTTTAAACCCCTACCGCATGCCCGAGACCTACCGCGAGGAGGACCTTTTCCGCCTGAAAAAGCCCCCGCACACGCCGGACGCCATACGCGCGTTCGCGGAGGAGGTAAGGCCGTTTCAACCCAACGTGATCGCCTATTGACGGTGGGGGGGCGGGCTATGCCCCCGCGCGGAATCACAAAACCGCGGTAACGTAAAAAAACATCGAAATCCTACCGATTTGACACTTTTTGAACAGTTTTCGCCGCTTTGCACTGCGGCGTTTTTGTTGTATAATTTCTTTTGCAAGACAATGCAAGCCATTAAAAGAAAAGGAGTGGTGCTTTCATGGTAAAGGTCACGGCGGATTCCACCTGCGACCTTACGCCCGAACTTCTAAGAGCGCTCGACGTAACGCTTACCCCGCTCGCTATTTTGGTGGGCGAGCAAACCTTCCACGACGGCGTGGATATCGTACCCGCGGATATTTTCCGCTATGTGGAAAAGGAAGGAAAGCCCTGCAGCACGGCGGCCGTCAACGTATACGAATATCATCGCTTATTTGAGGAATTATTAGAAACCTATGACGCCGTGGTCCACATCAACATCAGCGCGGAATTTTCCTCCTGCCACCAAAACGCCGCGCTCGCGGCAAAGAGCTTTGAAAACGTGCATGTGGTGGATTCGCGAAACCTCTCGAGCGGTAGCGGGCACGTGGTGTGCCTCGCGGCGGAGATGGCCAAAAAAGGCATTCCCGCGCCCGAAATCGTGAAAGCGCTCGAGGACGTTATCCCGCGGGTGGACGCGAGCTTCGTGATCGACAAGCTCGACTACCTCCACCGCGGCGGGCGCTGCACGGGCCTCGAGGCGCTCGGCGCGAAGCTGTTGAAGCTCAAGCCGAGCATCGAGGTGCACGGCGGCAAGATGACCGTGGGGAAAAAGTACATGGGCAGCTTTGAGCGAAGCCTTGAAAACTACGTGAAGGATAAGCTCAAAGATATCGAGGATATCGACTTAAGGCGCGTGTTTATCACCCACCCCGCCTGCCCGGCGGAAACCGTGGAGAGGGTGCGCGAGCTCGTAAGGAGCCTCGCGAGCTTCGAGGAGATCATCGAAACGCGCGCGGGCTGCACGATATCGAGCCATTGCGGGCCGGATACGCTCGGCATCCTGTTTATAAGAAAGACGCCCAAGGCGATTTAGGGCAAAAACGCAAACGAACGCGGGCCGTGTCCGAAACGATACGGCCCGCAGTTTTTGGTTGCGGAAGGGGAAGCCTAAGCTCGAACCGGCTACCCGACCGGCAGCGCGTACAGCTCGCCGATGCTCATGCCGAAGCTTTCCTGTACCCATTGCTCGAAGTATTCCAGCGGCTTATAGTACAATTCTTTCCCCTGTGATCCAAAGGCATCGCCTGCCATCCGATGCACGGTTTCGATGTTAGGATCTTCCCACCCCTTTGCATCGGTGGCAGGATAAACGTCAAAGGAACACTCTGCACCGTCCTTTTCCAAGTAAACGTGCCATTTGCCCTCGTCGGCGAAATATTGCATCACCATCTTATATCCGTTTACATTGGAATCGTGAAACTCGATATTCCATGCATTCGGGCTTAGCCCCCATTCCGGCCTGTGGATGGCTATTTGCATATAGCGCGGCTCGGCTTGCTCGTATAAACAAATCGCACTGCCCGCGTCGGCGGTAAATCCTAACTGTTCGTAGGGTAGCGCATAGGGCGGGGGCGTCTGCGAGGGAAGTAACGCCTCGGTCTGCTCAAAGGGCAGCGCGTAGAGAGCGTCGGCGGTCATGTCGAAGGTTTCCCTGATTGTGTCGTCAAAAACGGGGATGGGCGCAAGCAGCGCGTCCGTTTCGCCCGTTTCGCCCAGCGCCTCCGTTATCATCCGCTCAAAGCGTTCCCTGTTGTTGGAATCCACCATGAATGTACCGTCCGCCGCGTTGTAGATGTAGTTCATCTGTTCACCATTGATGTTCATTTGAAAGACATAGGCGCTTATTTCCGGATAGTACAAGACGACCAAGGTATACCCGCTATCCAGCATTAAGTCCATTCTTACGCATTTCGTCATATCTTCAGACTGCGGAGCGCCCCACCCGGCGTGGTTGATGTTCACGCTCAACCCGTCGCGCTGAACGTCCCCATAGCTCGCCTGATTGCCGGCGCCGTTCATGACAAACCCAAGCTCCGCAAGCGTGAACGCCACGATGAAGTCCTTTTCCTCAAGGTTCGGATAGATATCCGCCAGCGGGGAATAGCCGTCTATCGGGCAGCCTTCCAGATACAGATGCTTTAAGCTCGTCAGCGAGGCCAGCGGCGATACGTCGGTGATCGCCGCATGGTCGAGCATTAGGAAATTCAGGTTGCTTAGCTTCGCAAGCGGGCCGTAGTCCTGCGCCGCACAGCCCGTCAGCGTCAGCACTTTCAGTTCCGAAAGCCCCGCGAGCGGCGCGATATCGGCGACCGGGTTGCCGCCCAGCAACAGCGAGGTGAGCTTTTTCAGCCCCGCCAGCGGCGTGATATCGGCGATCGCGTGAAAGGACAGATCAAGGCTTTCAAGGTTTGTAAAGCTTTCCAGCCCTCCGATATCCGTAATCGGCGTCACTTCCGAAGCGTGCCGCTGCCATTCGACGCTGAGGTTCAGCCTCGTCACCGCCTCCGCCTCCGCCACGGTGATGCCGCCTTCGGGCCTACCCATCGTAGCGCGCACCATCGCCTCCAGCACCGGGTCGGCAAACGTCACGATGGCGGGCGCGGGCGTCTCCCCGGCCGGGGACGGCGAGAGCGGCGCCGCGGCGCAGGCCGCGAGCCCTATGTCCAGCAACACGGCCAGCAGTACGCAAAGTGTCTTTTTCATGAAAAAGAAGCCCCTTTTATCCGCGTTCACGCTCATTTCCCCCATGCGTTTGCAGTTCCACAATATAGATACATTATACTTGCATTTCAGGGGTCTTCAAGCCCCCGGCAGCAGCCGATACCGGCGCCGGGCGCTTTTAAAAAGCAGAGGCGCGCCGCGAGCTTCCCCGCCGCGGCGCGCCCTTTTTAAACCAACGCGTTAATAGAGCAGGTTTTGACCCGTCTCCCGATCGAAAATATGGATATGCTCGGGCGCGGCGGTAAAGTCGATATACGCCTGCTTCGTCGCGCCGAAGCCGTGGTTTGTGTACATGTCGGTGGTGGATACGCGCAGCACCACATCCTTGCCGGCCGCTTCCACGTGCACGTAGGCCTCGCTGCCCATCATCTCGGAAACGTCCACGCGCGCGTGCACGGTGTTCGCGCCCGCCTGCGGCGCGATTGCGATATGCTCGGGGCGGATACCCGCGCTGATATCGCTTTCCTTCACGCCTTTTCCGCGCAAAACGGACTGCGCTTCCTCGCTAAGCTCGATCTCGGCCTCCTCGATCTTCACGCTGTACTTGCCGCCCGAAGCGAGAAGCTTCGCCTCGAAGAAGTTCATCTGCGGGGTGCCGATGAAGCCCGCCACAAAGAGGTTGGAGGGCTTATTGAACACCTCGTGCGGCGTGCCGATCTGCTGCACGAAGCCATCCTTCATCACAACGATGCGGTCGCCGAGCGTCATCGCCTCGGTCTGGTCGTGCGTCACGTAGATGAAGGTGGTGTCGATGCGCTCGCGCAGCTTGATGAGCTCCGCGCGCATCTGGTTTCTGAGCTTCGCGTCGAGGTTCGAAAGCGGCTCGTCCATCAAAAACACCTGCGGCTCGCGCACGATGGCGCGGCCGATGGCGACGCGCTGGCGCTGGCCGCCCGAAAGCGCCTTGGGCCTCCGGCTCAAATACTCGGCGATGCCTAAGATCTCGGCGGCTTCCTTCACCTTTTTGTCGATCTCCGCCTTGGGCACCTTCCTGAGCTTGAGCGCAAACGCCATGTTCTCATACACCGTCATATGCGGGTACAGCGCGTAGTTTTGGAACACCATCGCGATGTCCCTGTCCTTGGGCGCAACGTCGTTGACGAGCTTGTCGCCGATGAAAAGCTCGCCCTCGGTGATCTCCTCAAGACCGGCCACCATCCGCAGCGTCGTGGATTTGCCGCAGCCCGACGGGCCTACGAGCACCACGAATTCCTTATCGGCGATCTCGAGGTTGAAATCGTCGACGGCCACCACGTTTTTCTCGTACACCTTCTTGAGGTTCTTCATGGTTACACTTGCCATGCGTGCCGGCTTTGACGAACCGCGCCTCCGCGCCGTTCGCTCGGACCATCCTAAAAATCGGATGCAATCCATTACGGCAGGTCTCCACGCTGCCGCACCGCAAGCCGAAGCGGGTTGAGAGCCTCCTTTTTGTTGGCCCGCGATCGCTATTTTGTGGAGTAGCGGCGCAGCGCCTTATTTCTTTGGGCGCAAGCCCAAATTGAAAACGATTTTAAAAAGGGGTATTATAACGATTATATACGATTCCTCCCCGTTATGCCAGAGGCGGTCTTGTGAAAAATACGCAAACCTTGTTCCCTTTTCACGATCCCGTGGATTTATAATGCCTTAGCCCCAGCTTCCACAAAAGGTAGCAAGGGAGCAGAAAGAGTAGCGATACAAGCGGCAAAAACCGATAGAGAGCGTTTTCGCTTCGCCCTACAAGGTACAAAAACGGGTAATACTGGAACAGCGCGAGCGGCACCGCATAGGTCAAAAACCTGAGCACGCCTTTGCCGTAAACGGAAAACGGGTACGCGCCGAATTCCCGCCCGCCGTCGGTGAGGATGTTCATAAACTCCAAGCCCTCGGTCGTAAAAAAGCAAAGCGCCGCGTAAACCACGAAAAGCCCCGCAAACACCAGCGCGCCGCATACGATCATCATAAGAAGCGTAAGCACTTTTTCGCCGCTCCAAAAAACGCCGCTCGCGGGGATCGCGTAGGCGAGCACGAGCACGGCCTGCAAAAGCCGCCCGAGGCGCGAAAAATCAACCTCGGTGGCGAGCACCTGAAATATTTCGTTGCGCGGGCGCACCAAAATGCGGTCGAACACGCCGTTTCCTATCATGCGGGAAAAGGTATCGAACCCGCGCGCGAAGCACTCCGCCAGCGAAAACGACATTAAGATCGACGCGAAGCACAATAAGACCTCCGAGAACGTGAAGCCCTCCACCGCGTGAAACCTTTCGAACAGGAAATACATGCCCAAAAAGGTTGAAAACGAAACGAGGAACTGGCCGAGCACCGTCAGAAAAAACGAAGCCTTATACTGCATGCGGCTTTTTAAATGGATGGTGAGATAGGTCAAGTACAGCTTCATACCCTTCATCCTCCCTGCACGACCACTTTCTTAAGCGAGTACTTCATCCACACCCGCCCGAAAGCCACGAGCGCGGCAAGCCAGAACGCCTGCAAAAGCGCCTTATAGAGAAGCTCCTTCCCGGAAACGGTGCCGCTGTACGCGAGAAGCGGCAGGTTCTGCATGGAGCCGAAGGGCAGCAGTTCAAATACCGCGCGCACCTTATCGGGCAAAAACGGCAGCGGGACGTAGCCACCCGCGAAAAAATCCGCCATGGCGACCGCCACGAGGCGCACGCCCATGGGGTTGACGGTATGCAATGTGGCGATATAGATGAGCATGCAGTAGGCGACCACCAAAAGGTAGGCCAAAATACCTGTCAAAAGAAACCACAGAAAGGCCGCGGGGTCAGGCGGAAGCGTAATGCCGTAGGGCGCGGGCAAAAGCGCCGCCACGAAAAGCACGGGCATGCACCTTAGCGCCGCCTTGGAAAGCCTGACCGCCGCGTTTTTCACATACCACATCCCGTAAAGGTCGAGCGGGCGCGCAAGCTCGTACGCCACATGCCCGTCGCGTATGCTCGCGAAGATGTCCTCGTCCAAAAACCACATCATGAACAGCGCCAGAAACGCCTGCTGGAGCCAGATATAGCTCGAAAGCGCCTGAAAGCTCATGGGAAACGCGGCGCTGTTTGCCTTATAGAACGCCGAAAACATGAGGATTTCCATAAAGCCCCACGCGAACTGCGTGGCCACGCCCGCGTAGGCCGCCGCGCGGTACTGGAGCCCGTGGAGGAAGCGCACACGAAACAGGGAAAGATACCTCATATGGAAAACTCCTCGTAAAGCGATACCACCATTTCCTCAGCGCTCGCCCCGGTAACGGAAAGGTCGGCGACCTCCGTGCTTTTCGTAAGCGCGGCGATGGCGTCGGAAACGGAAATAAGCCTCGTATCCACCGCGAACACGGCGCGCCCGTCCATGCGCTCCTTCATGGAAATGCCATGGGGTACAATAAACTCGCCGTTCGAGCAGGTGAGCGTTACGGTCTTGAAGGGGGAATTGCGCGTTTTAAGCTCCGAAAGCGAACCGTCGAGGAGTATTTTCCCTTTGCCGATGAGCAAAATGCGCTCCGTGAGCGCCTCGATATCCTGCATGTCGTGGGTGGTCAGCACAACGGTGGCGCCCCGCTCGCGGTTAACGCGCTTGATAAAGCCGCGCACGGCGATTTTCGACACGGCGTCAAGGCCGATGGTCGGCTCGTCCAAAAAGAGGATTTGCGGCTCGTGCAAAAGCGACGCCGCAAGCTCGCAGCGCATCCTTTGCCCGAGCGAGAGCTGGCGCGCGGGCGTTTTCATAAGCTCCGCAAGGTCCAGTAGCTCCGTGAGTTCGTTTAAATTGCGGCGGTACTTTTGCTCCTCCACGCGGTAGATGTCGCGGATGAGCTCGAACGAATCCACGACCGGCACGTCCCACCAAAGCTGCGTGCGCTGGCCGAATACCACGCCGATGCGCTTGACGTGCTCCTTCCTATCCTTCCACGGCGTGAGGCCGTCGATCGTGCAGGAACCGCTATCCGGCGTGAGGATGCCGCACAGAATTTTAATGGTGCTGCTCTTTCCCGCGCCGTTTGGGCCGATGTACCCCACCATCTCCCCGTCGCCGATGGAGAAGGAAACATCGTCGAGCGCGCGCACGAGCGTGACGCTTCGCTTAAAAAGCGCCCGCGCCGCAGCCTTCATACCTCCCTCGCGCCGAACCACCCGAAACGTTTTTGTGATGTGCTTAAGCTCGATCATGCGCCCTCCCCGATAAGGATCAATTTTTTGCAAGCCGAAAGGGGGGCGGTTTTCGCCGCCCCTACCCCTTGGTGTCTATCGCAAGGTTAAGGTTTTTACGCCTCGACCTTTTCGAACATATCCTTCGCCGCGCCGCAGAGCGGGCAGACGTAATCGTCGGGCAGCTCCTCGAAGGGGATCGCCCCGTCGTACTCGTAGCCGCATACGGTGCAGCGCCAAACGGTTTTTTTCGCGGGCTTTTCCTCCGCGATGTAGGTGGAGGCGTTTTTCGGCGTTTTACCCTTGACGACCTTATGGTAATAAGCGTAGGTCATGGGCGGTTCGTCATTCAGCGTGTCGCAATCCACCGTCTCGCCGAGGAACACCGTGTGGGTGGGCGCTTCCATCGAAGCGATCACCTTGCATACGACGTAGCCGCAGCTCTCCTTCAAAACGGGCATATTTTCCCTGAGCTCATAGGCGACGCCAGCGAACTTGTCCGTATCGCGGCCGGTGCGGAAGCCGAATTTGCCGATGACCGCGGGGTCGCACGCCTCGGAAAGGATGGAAACCGAAAACATGCCGCTCTCGCGGATGCAGGGGTTGGTATAGTTGTCGCGGTTCACGCTGATGGCGACGGTGGCGGGGGACGAGGTGACCTGCATGACGCTGTTGAGGATGCAGCCCGTGGGGCGCTTGTTTGCGGCGTCCTGCGTGCCTATGGCGTAGAGGCCATAGGAGATTTTGCGGAATACATTGGGGTTCATGTGCTTTTTCCTCCGTGAACGATCGAAAGAGTGCCCCCGGCTTTTCTCTTCGTAGAGCTTATTCTACCATACTTTGGCGCTTTATGTGCAAGTTTATTATCGTCCTTCAGGCCGCGCTACCCGGTTGTCCCGTACAGGATCAAAAAGCCCCGGTCGTTTAAAAGGTAGGCGTCCACGGTGCCCATAAGGTTTACCTCGTCCGCCATCGCGCCAAACGCCGCGTCGAGCTCCTCCCACGCCGCCCCGAAAAACGACGGGCAGGCGACCACCAGGCAGCCGTCGTCGTATTCCATATCCTTTTCAAAGGCGTCCGCGACCACGCCGAGGTTTTCCGAAGCGGAAAAATCGGTTACCTCGATATCGACCGGGGCCTCGTCGAAGGACGTGTCGCCGCATTTGGGCGCGGCGTCCGCGATATCCTGGTCGTAACGGCGCAAAAGCGCGAACGCCGCCGGATCGGACAGGCGGAAGTAATAGAGCTTGCCGCCGCGCGCCGCGGAGCGCGCACCGTCGGCATCGTAGGTGGGGTCGAAATGATAATAGGCGTTATCGAGCTTGGCCGTGACCCACGCGTGGCCATCGTTTTCGTCGCTGCCGATCGCGAGCACGCTCTCGATCCCCGCGAGGTTATAGAGCATGGCGAGCGCGTTCGCGAAGCCGTCGCAGTTGCTGCTGCCAAGTACGAGCGCGTCGTAAAGGTAGTCGCGCCGCGCGCCGTCGTTTTCGTAGGCGACGTAGCGCGTGGTCTCCACGAGCTTGCGGTACAGGTATTCGGCCCGCTGCGCCTCGCTGCCGGCGGGCGCGGCGGCCACGACCGCCTTTGCCTTTTCGTACGCCGCTACCTTTTTCTCCGTCGCCGCGGGCAAAAGCGCCGAGGTATACAAACAGAAATAGACGGGGCTTATCGTATCGCCCTCGCCCGGCGTGAGGTACTCTACGCCGATGTTGTAGTTGCTTTCAAAGAAGGGGTCGTCACAGGTGAGATAGCTGTAGGACTTGTAAATATCCTCCACGGTGAGCGAAAAGGAGCTGAAATAGGCGCGCTCGAAGCCGTTTTCGAGCGCGTAAAGCATGGCCATATAGGGGAGGAGCATGTCGCCCTCGAGCTTATTCTTGTAATAGACGGCGGACGCGTCGCCATAAATGCTTTGATAGGCGAGAAGCTCCTCCGCCGAAAGCGTTTCGAGGCGCTCGCCGCCCTTTGAGCCTGCGTGGAACACCGCCTCGCCCGCGCCGATGGAGCCGGAGGACGCGCCCTCCTTGGCGATCTGCCCGAGCTCCACCCGAAGCGCATGCTCGAGGAGCGAAGAAAGCGGCGCCCGTGAAACGCGGCCTTCCATGTCGCCGGAATAACCGGCGCACGAGGCAAGCGCGAGGCACGTAAAAAGCGCCGCGATCAGGAGTGCTAAGTTTTTCTTTCTAAGGGGGCGGCGCATTTTTATCCGTTCCCCGCATCCGTGGCGCCGGGCGATACGGGCGTGGCGCCGGGGGGTACGGCGAGGGCCGCCGGGTCGCCGGTGCCGATGCGTATCTCCGCCGGGTTGCCCCTGTATTTATCGGTGTGGAGGTACTCGGAGCCCTCGAGCACGCCGTTCACGTATTTATCGAGGTACGCCTCGGCCGTAAAGCCGTCGTGCGGCTGCACGCTCACGAGCTGATAGCCGCGCGGAATGCCGGCATCCTCGGTGTAAATGGGCTGATCCTGCACGGCGCTGGCCGTGATCACGCTTCTCGGCTTATAGGTGACGCCCTCCGGCAGGGGCTTGCCGTAAAGCGAAACGGTGATGGTGAGGTATTTCGAATCGTTCGGATCGGGCTTGATGTACATGAAAATGTAGACGGGCGCGCCCGTATCGTTTAAAAACTTAAGGTCGATGCCGCTCGTGTCCACCGTGGCGTCGAGCCCTTTCTCCACATAGTCGGAGGGGATGGAATGCTTGCTGCGGTCCGTCACCGTAAGGTGGCCGCACAGAAGGGCGTTATAGAGGGTGGTGCTGGTTTGGCACACGCCGCCGCCCGCCTGCAAGGTGTATTCCTTGCCGCCCGAAATGCCGTTGGCGTCCTTCCAGCCGCCCTCGTTCGTGCGCGGACCCACAACCTCGTTGTAGCTGAAGGTCTCGTTGGGCGCCACGACGTGGCAGTTGAGGATATCCGTCGCCTTTCTAATGTTAAACACGCGGTTCTCCACGATCTCGCTGCCGCCCGCGCGGAAGCGCGTGGTAAAGGTGGAGATGCGCTTGGTGTTTTCCTTGATGAAATCGAGCGTCATCGCAGGGGGAAGCTCCGTGAACACGGGCTCGATCTGCGCGCTAAGCTCCCCGCGCTCCACCGCCGCCATCACGAGCTTGGCCGTCGCCTGCACATCGAGCGCGCGGCCGCTCTTCCCCTCGTAAAACGCGAAGCTCTGCACGAAATCCGAACTCAGCGAGGGGACCGCGTAAGGCTCCTCGGGCGAAACGTCGAAAAGCGTTTTCGCCTCCTCGATCAGGCTTAAAAGCGCCGCCTCCCTAAGGGTGAAGCGGAGGGAGATGGTTTTCCCCGTCTCCTTCAGCTCGCTTCTGGCGCGCGCGTTTTCGATTGCGTTGCCCACGCGTCCGCATGCGTACGCCTCCTCCACGGCCTCGTCAACGCCCGCCGAAAGATCGATCTCCGAGGCGGGAAGCGCGTAGGCGCCGTTTTGCGAAAAGAGCGACAGACTCGCGCTTGCGAGCCTTGTGCGCGCAAGCTCCGTCGCCATAGCGCGCGCGGCCTCCACAGACTTGCCGCCTATGTATGTGTTTTCAAGGTAGACGCCTTCGCAGATTTTTTCGTTGTCGCCTATGTCCGAGGTCATGGCCTCGCCCCTGTCGCCGCCGAACAGCACGATGAGCGCCGCCGCGAGAAGCACCAGCACGGACGCCGCGATCCAGGTGCGCATCGTGGGCCTTTGCCTGCGCCGCTTGCGCGCGCCGCCGCCCTTGCGCTTCGCCGCGGTCTTTTTGGATGCGCCGGCGCGCGAGGAAGCATACGCGGCCCGTTTGGCCGCGCCGCTTTTTTGCACGTATCCGGGCATGCTCAGCTCGCGCTGCGCGTTTTTACCGGCGCCCTTGTCCATCGTTTCCTCCCATAGGGTTAATCATTACCTTATTTTACCACGAAAGCTTGAAGATAGCCTCGCGAATGATCTCGGAAACTGTCGGATGCGGGAAAACAATTTTTTTAATGCGCTCCACGGGCGTTTCAAGGTCGATCAAAATGCCCGCCGCCACGATGAACTCCGAGGAATAGCTGCCGAGCGCCTGCGCGCCCAAAAGCACGCCGCGCGCGCGGTCGGCCACGAGCTTGAAAACGCCGTCGCCCCCCTCGTTTTCCGCAAGGTAGCGCCCGCTAAACCGCATCGGCAGCGATACGACCTCCGCGTCGTACCCCTTTTCGCGCGCGCTCGCCTCGGTCTCGCCCACGGAGGCAAGCTCGGGGCTTGTGTAAAGCACCGCGGGGATGGCGTCGTAGCGCATGGCGTCCGGCAGCCCAAGCATGTGGTTCACCGCGACCTCCGCCTCGCGGTAGGCGGTGTGCGCGAGCATGGATTTGCCGTTAACATCCCCCGCCGCATACACGTTTTCCACATTGGTGCGCATATGCTCGTCCGTCGTCACGGCCCCGCGCTCCAAGGCTACGCCCAGGCTTTCAAGGCCCATGCCCTGCGTGTTCGCCCGCCTGCCGATAGATAAAAGCACCGTATCCGCCTCTAAAAACGTTTCGATGCCGTCCTTTTCGTAGCGCACGCCGTTTTGCGCGATCTCGGTGACGCGCGCGCCGAGCGCGAAGGAAACGCCCTTTTTCTCGTAACCCTTCTGCAAGATCGCGACGAGCTCCCGGTCGTTTTCGCCCGCGATATGGTCAAGCATCTCCACGACCGTCACCTTGACGAGAGCGGAGTTGAAGTACGACGCGAGCTCAAGGCCGATCACGCCCCCGCCGATGACGCAGAGGCTTTTCGGAAGCTCCTTCCTTTCGAGCGCCTCGCGGCTCGTAACGGCAAAGCCGCTTTCCACCGCTTCCCTGAGGCCCTTGATGGGGGGAAGCGCGGGCACGGAACCCATGGCGAGAAGGAGGCGCTTGCCCGTATGCGTTTCGCCGCCGGCGTTCACGAGAAAGCCCTCCGGGGCTTTCCCCTTAACGATGCCTTCGCCTTCGGCGACCGTTACGCTTTCGGCCTTGAGCGCGCTTTTCACGCCGCCGACCAAAAGCTTAACGACCTTATCCTTGCGGGCGACAACCTTCGCGTGGTCAAGCCGCGCCGCATCCGCGCTCACGCCGTATTTCGCGCCGTTCACCGCGCCGTCGTACAGCTTTGCGCTGTAAAGAAGCGTTTTGGTGGGGATGCAGCCCTCGTTGAGGCATACGCCGCCCACCGAGCGCTTTTCAACGAGGAGCACATTCATGCCCGCGTGCCCCGCGCGCTCTGCGGCCAAATAACCGGCGGGCCCTCCGCCCAAAACGATGAGATCGTAGATCATAGAATACTTTTTCCTTTATTGTTCGGCTTGCTTTTTCGCCTTTGTTTTTTCCATGAACCGCGCGGCGTCCACGATGAAGCGCTCATGCGTGCCCTCTCCGATGGGCCCCGACGCGTCGCGGGCCGAAACGGAAAACACCAGGCGGCGCCCGTCGATCTCTATAAGCTCGCTTTGTGCGCTTACCGCCACGCCCTCGGGCGTGGCGCTCAAATGCTTCACGTTCACGAGCGTGCCCACGGTGGTTTGCCCGTCCTTTAAATAGGGCTGCACGCTTTTCGCCGCGGCGTCCTCCATGAGCGCCACCATCATAGGCGTGGCGAACACGGGAAGGAGCCCGCTTTTCATGGCCTGCGCGGTGTTGGAGCCGTTTACGACGAGGCTCGCTTCGCCCCGGATGCCAAGCTCCATTAAAGCGCCTCGACGATGGCCGTAACGCCCATGCCGCCGCCCACGCAGAGCGTCGCCATGCCGCGCTTTTTGCCGCTTCGCTTCAGCTCGTAAAGGAGCGTTACGAGGATGCGGCAGCCCGACGCGCCGATGGGGTGGCCGAGCGCGATCGCGCCGCCGTTGACGTTGAGCTTTTCCTCGGGGAGGTTTAGCTCGCCGCCGACCGCCAGCGCCTGCGCCGCAAACGCCTCGTTCGCCTCGATAAGGTCGATATCGTCTATGGTAAGCCCGGTGCGCGCGAATGCCTTTTTGGTGCTCGCTACGGGGCCTATGCCCATGATCTCGGGCTCCACGCCCGCGGATGTGCAAATACGAAGCCTCGCGAGCGGCTTTACGCCGAGTTCCTTCGCCTTTTCCGCGCTCATCACCACCACCGCGGCCGCGCCGTCGTTGATGCCGGAGGCGTTCGCCGCCGTGACCGTGCCGTCGTTTTGGAACGCGGGCCGAAGCTTCGTAAGCCCGTCGGCGGTCACGCCTGCGCGCGGGTACTCGTCTACTTTAAATTCGACGATCTCCTTTTTGACCTTTACGGGAACCGCCACGATCTCCTCGTCGAACTTGCCCGCGTTTTGCGCGGCCTCGCATTTTTGCTGGCTTTTCGCGGCGAACTCATCTTGGGCCTCGCGGCTCACGCCGTATTTCCTGGCCACGTTTTCGGCGGTGACGCCCATGTGGTAGTCGTTGAAAGCGTCCCATAGGCCGTCCTTCACCATGGTATCCACGAGCTTGCCGTCGTTCATGCGGTACCCAAAACGCGCCTGAGGAAGCGCGTAGGGCGCGAGGCTCATGTTTTCCGTGCCGCCCGCCACCACGATATCCGCGTCGCCCGCGGCGACGAGTGCCGCCGCGAGGCCCACGCATTTAAGGCCCGAGCCGCACACGTTGTTGACGGTGGTCGCGGGAACATCCGCCGGCAGGCCGGCCTTAAGGGACGCCTGACGCGCCACGTTCTGCCCAAGGCCCGCTTGCAGCACGCAGCCCATGTAGACCTCGTCCACCTGCGTAGGACTTAAGCCCGCGCGCCTCACCGCTTCCTTTATGACGATCGCGCCCAGCTCCGCCGCGGGCACCTCCGCCAAAGTCCCTCCGAATTTCCCAAGCGCCGTGCGGCACGCGCCGGCAAGCACGATTTCCTTTAACATGCGCATTCTCCTTTTCTGCTTTCATAAAAACGCCGGAGTCCGCCGGTTAGCGGCGTGCTCCGGCGCATGTTTAAAATGCCCTTCAGTTTTCTTCGCCTACATCCATCACTTTTAGGTTTTCGTGGAGGAGGAGCTTCGCCTCCGTGGCCGCGAGCACCTGTTCCACGGTGATGCCCGGCGCGATCTCCTCGAGCACGAGCCCCTCCTTGGTAACGCGTATCACGCCCATTTCCGTAACGATAAGCTTCACGACGGCTTTGCCGGTAAGCGGATAGGTGCATTCCCGAAGTATTTTCGGCGCGCCCTTGGCGGTGTGCTCCATGGCCACCACCACCTGCCGCGCGCCCGTCACAAGGTCCATGGCGCCGCCCATGCCGTTGAGCTTTTTGCCCGGCACGAGCCAGTTGGCGAGGTTGCCCTTTTCATCCACCTGCAACGCGCCCAACACCGCCATGGCCACATGCCCGCCGCGTATGGCGGCGAACGAATCGGCGCTGTTCACGAACTGCGCGCCGGGAATAGCGGTCACGCAGCCGCCTCCGGCGTTTCGCACGTCCTTATCCTCCCTGCCGGGATCGGGCGCGGGCCCAAGACCCAAAATGCCGTTTTCCGACTGGAAGATGACGGTGATCCCCTCGGGCACGTAGTTGGCCACCATCGTGGGCAGCCCTATGCCGAGGTTCACCACGTCGCCGTCTTTCAATTCCTGCGCAACGCGCTTTGCGATAAATACCTTGGTATCCATATGTTCCTCCTCAAAGCGCCACGATCGCGTCGATGTAGATGCCCGAAACCGTTACAAGATCGGGGTCGATCTCGCCGATCTCCACAATCTCTTCGGCTTCCACCACGGCGAACTTGCACGCCTGCGGCATGATGGCGTTAAAGTTCTTGCTCGAACCGCGCATGTAGCAGTTGCCGAATTTATCGACCTTGGTCGCGTGCACGAGCGCGACGTCGCCATATAAGGCCTTTTCGAGCAGGTACTCGCGGCCGTCGAGCGTTACGACCTCCTTGCCGTCGGCGGCGATGGTGCCCACGCCCGTAGGCGTGAGAAACGCGCCTATGCCGCTGCCCGCCGCGCGCACGGCCTCCGCCAGCGTGCCCTGCGGCACAAGCACCACGCTGCTTGGATCGCTCGCGTACATGGCGCCCGTCATGGGGTTGCCGCCGACCCATGTGGAATACACCTTTTTCACCCTGCCGAGCTCCATGAGCCGAAAGGTGTTCAAATACTCCCACCCGGTGTCGTTGCTGACGACGGTGAGGCCGGTCGCCTCGCTCTCGTCGATCAAAGCCGCGAGCAGGTATTCGGGCGAAGCGCACTGCAAGAAGCCGCCGATCATCACCACATCGTTGTCGCGAATGCGGCCGATGGCCTCCTTGGCCGACATGATCTTGTTCATAGTCCTTTCAGAAACCTCCGATCGGTAATAAGAGAAGGGACGCATATGCTGTCGTCCTTTTTAACGCGCGCCTCCGCGCACATAAAAATATTGTAAGCCACGCGAAACTCCAATGTCAAGGACAGCCGAACGGGGAGCACCGCTCCGCGCTTTTCTGCTACAACGCCTTAGCGCAGTCCCGCATGGCCCTTTCGGCCTCGCCCCTCCCAAACCAGCCCTCCCCGGCGCCGGCGCGAGGATACAGCCTTTTCAGGTCGTCCCTTTCCGTTTCGGAGAGCCCGCCGTAATCGTCGATGCCCCTGCCCGCCTCAACCGCTATATACTTGTGGTCGCCGTCGGCGCGCTTAAAAAGGCCCACGACCTTAACGGGCACCTCGTCGCCTAAAGTATAGTCGTTTTCGGTCATCAAGATCACGTCCCAATGCGGCCCCGGCGGCGTGCCGGATTCCTTGATCCATCCGTACGGCTGCAAAAAGCTTCTCGCAAAGGCCAAACTGTCGTATTCGGACTCGTAAAAGGTATTTGTTTGCGCCTCGTAGCATATTCTTTTCCTGTACTTTTTCGTCTGCTCGACGATCATGGTGAAAACCATGCCCGCTCCTCCTTACGCGCCGTCATCCTGCACCGTGCCGGGGCTGTCCTTTTTCAAAAGCTGCCGCGCGATGTCGAACTTAAGGCTTGAATATTCGGTGCCCGAGGGCACCTCGAGCATCACGAGCACAAGGCGCGCGTTTTCCGCGTTCACGCCCGTGCGGAAGCCCGCGAACCACGATATTTCTCGGCTCTTGTCGTTGCCGATCTCCGCCGTGCCCGTTTTGGCCGCGATCTCATAATCGGAAACGCGCAGCGCGTGCCCCGTGCCGTTGTAGGCGCGGCTCGTAACGTCCTTAAGCATGGGCAGAAGCGTGGAGATCACCGCGTCCGATACCGCGTTTTCCTTCCAGACCGTGGTCTCGCTCTCCCTTACGGTATTGATGCGGATGCCCTCCTCCTCGTAAAAGCCCTTCACGATGCGCGGCTGCACGATATCGCCGCCGTTACAGAACAGCGAAAACATGCTCGCGAGCTGCAAGGGCGTTACGAGGATCTCACCCTGCCCGTAGCCGCTGTCGGCGAGGAGCTTTGGGGTGATCTCCGTATTCTCGTTCACGAGCTGCGGCTTCGCCACGTTGATGTCGAAGGGGATGCTTTCCTCCATGCCGAGGCTGCGGATGTAGCTGAAAAACTTATCCTCCCCCATGAGGAGCGCTGCGTTTGCGAAGTAGATATTATCCGAATTGATCACGGCGTTGTGCATGTTCAAAGGCGCCGCCCTATTGTTCATTTGGGCGCGCTTGATGGGAGGCCATATCCATGTGCCGTACTCCGTGGGCGTCCAGTAATCGTCCTCGATATCGCCGGGGAAGATATACGTATCCGTGAGGGTGTTCGTTTCGAGCGCGGCGGCCGCCGTGAACGCCTTAAGCACCGAGCCGGGCGGGTAAAGGCCCTGCGTCACGCGGTTGATGAGCGGCTTCGCGGGGTTGTTTTGCAGCGCGTCGTAATTTTTCGCGCTGATGCCGCGCGCAAAAAGGTTCAGATCGTAGGTGGGGTAGGAGGCCACCGCCTGTATCTCGCCCGTGAGGGGGTTTAGTACCACCACGGCGCCCGCGGTGGTTTCGCCGTAAAGCACCAGCTCCATAAGCTCCTGCGCGCGCCGCTGCAGCTCTATGTTGATGGTGAGCTCGATATCGAGCCCGTTTTCCGCATCCTTTTTATAAAGGACGCGCTTCTTTTCGCCCCCCGCGGAGGAGATGAAAATCTCCTCGCCGTTTTTGCCGTGCAGCTCCGTTTCGTACTGTTTTTCAAGCCCGAGCTTGCCTACCACGGAATCCACATTGTAGGTGCTTTCGTCGCCGATCCTCTCGTTGAGATCGTCGAGGAGCGCCTGCAGCTCCTCCGCGCTGTCGGCGCTTACCGGCCCCACGTAGCCGAGCGTATGCGCGAGCAGATCCCCATAGGGGTATTCGCGCTGCACCTTGAAATTCCCCTCGTCGATGCCGACGCCCCTCACGCTCAAAAGCTGCTCGCGCGCCGAGGATAAAAGCTCGTCGGAATAGTAGGTTTTGAGCACCGCCACGTCGTTGTATGCCTTGGAAAGGGCCTTTTTCACCTCGTCTACGGTCAAGCCGAGAAGCGGCGAGACCTGCGCGCAGAAAACGGACTCGTCCGCGATAAGCGAGGGCGCGGCATACACGGAGACAGCCCCCACGGTGGCCGCGAGCGCGTGCCCGTCGGCTAAGATTTCGCCGCGCTTCGCCGCGATCGACGCCACGCGTACGGTATCGCCCCACGTCATCTCCGGGAAGATGAGCGCGGGCGTCCATTCGATGCGCCACCGCCCGCCCTCCATGACGGCGGTAAACTTGAAATTGTTTCTCATATCGCCCGCGAGCACCGAGCGGTACACCGCGGTATAGGAAAGCGCGGTCAGCACCTCGCCCTCCTGCGTGACCGTAATATCCTCATACGAAACGCTCACGATATCGAGCGCCTCGAAGATGCTTTCGTATTTGTCGATAAACGCCTGCTGCGTTATGCGGTTTTCCTTGCTCTTGGCGGTATCGTTGCGGGAGGAGGCGGCAAGCATGCCGTAGGCGGAGGCGTAATCCGCGTTTTGCACGTACTCCAAAAAACGCCTGCAAGCGGTTGCGCCGGGCTCCGCCTCTTCACAGCCGGTCAGGGGAACGAGCAAGCTGAGGATCAAAATGATCGCGGCGACGCGCTTCATTCGCGCTCCTTTTTGCGCCGGCCCTCGCGGCGCGGCTTTCGTTCGTGTATGCCTATTATATACTCGCTTGGAATGGGCTGTAAAGGCGAGCGGGGCACGAATGCGTATCATTTTCGTATATATGGTAATAACCTATATGAACAGGGCCTCGCCCGTTTGCCGCCATATTTCGTTCATTTGACACGGCATAAACGCGCTGATAAAATAATGAAGTGTTTCCGGGAGGTTAAATGTACAAACAGCGTAAAAAAGCAAGAAAACATCCTGCGCTCGACGCGGCGCGCCCTAAGGGCGAGGCTGCGGCCTTTCTCGAGCGCCTTCTCGCGCCCCTCAGGGCGCGCTTTACCGGCGCTGCGCGCGGCGCTTTTGCCCGTACCAGGGAGCTTCCGCTCCCCAGGGTAAGCGGCGGAAACAGGCCGTTTTTGGTCGCGTTTGATATCTTTTTAGGGCTCGCGGCCGCCGCCGCGGCCGTCTTTTTTCTGCTCGCGCTTCGCGCCGACGACGGGATGCGCGACGTTACGATATATTTTGACGGCACGGCCGCGCATTTCACGGCACGCGAAACCACGGTGGGCGATTTCCTGTCGCGAAGCGGCATAACGCTTTCGCCCGACGACGATTTGAGCGCCGACAGGAACGCGCTTTTGACGGACGGTATGGAGATCACCGTGAAGCGCGCGTTTCCGGTCGCCGTGGAGTCGATGAGCCATGTGACCATCCTCAATATGACGGGCGGCACCGTGGGCCGGGCACTCGACCTCGCCGGCGTGAAAACAGGTGTGGAGGACGAGGTGTCAAGCCGCCCCTTCGAAGACGTCGTGCCAGGCATGAAGATACAGCACATCGACGTGGAGATCACGTATCCCTACGACCCCGACGATAACCTCGTGCCGCTCTACTACCGCGAGATCACCGTTAAGGACGACACCATGTACAACTATAAGGATCCCGTTGTGGTGCAGCAGGGTGAAGACGGCCTGAAGGAGGTCACGCGCAGGGTCATCACCAAAAACGGCGTGGTCGTTTCCCGCACCATCGTGGATCAAAGGGTGATTGAGCCTGCCGTGGATGAGATCGTCCGCGTGGGCACAAAGGTTCACTATCAAACGAACTTCGTGGGCGAGACACGCACCTTTAACCGCCACAACATCGTAAGGCCCTCGGACGGCGTAAACGGCTGGAAGAAGATCACTGTGCACGCCGTAACGGGCTACTGCACAGGCAAGCGCACGGCCATGGGCACCAAGCCCAAGCTCGGCACCATCGCCGTAAACCCCAAGCTGATCCCGTACTATACGCAAATCTACGTGCCCGGCTACGGCTACGGCACCGCGCTCGACACGGGCGCGTTCCGCAACTATTCGGGCGAGCAGGCCAACGCCATAGACCTGTGGTTCAATACCGAGGGCGAGGCGAAGCGCTGGGGGCGCAAATACGGCTACACCATCTACGTGAAAACAGGCTGATGGGTATAACGGAAACAAAACAGCTTTTAGGTGAATTCGGCCTGACGCCCAACAAGGCGCTCGGGCAGAATTTCTTGTGCGACGAAAGCGCCGTCGCGCGCATCCTCGACGCGGCGGACGCCGACGGGCGGTGCGCGCTCGAGATCGGCCCGGGCTTAGGCGCGCTCACCCTAGAGCTCGCGAAGCGCGCGAAAAAGCTTGCCGCCGTGGAGATCGACGCAGCCTTGGTACGCGTGCTCGAACGGCGGCTTTCGGGCGTGCAAAACGTGCGGCTCCTCCACAGCGACTTTTTGAAGCTCGATCTTGACGAGCTCAAAGCGGGCTTCTTCGGCGGAGAGGCGTTTTGCGTGGTCGCCAATTTGCCCTATTACGTCACCACGCCCATCTGCATGGCGCTTCTAAGCGGCGGCCACTCCATTTTAAGCATGACGCTCATGCTCCAAAAAGAGGCCGCCGAGCGCTTTTTTGCCCCGCCTTCCTCGAGGGTATACGGTCCGCTGACGGTACTCGCGCAACACGGCTACGCGGTCGAAAAGCTTCTTTCGCTTTCCCCCGCCGCCTACTACCCGGCGCCCGAGGTGGATTCCGTGGTGATACGGCTCGTAAAAAAAGAAAGCGCCGCTTATCTTAGCGCGCTTCCCCCGCTTTTGCAGGCCGCGTTTTCCATGCGCCGCAAAACCCTTTTCAACAACCTAAAACCCCTCTTTTTAAGCCGCGAGGCGCTTCTTAACGCGCTTTCCGCCTGCGAAATCGACCCCGGCGCCCGCGCCGAGGCGCTCCCCGCGGAGGCGTTTGCGAGGCTGGCGGGGTATATGGAGGAAAGCGGAGAAAGATGATTGGATAAAAATATGGCGGAAGCGATGCTTCCGCTGTTTTTTACACGCCGGACTTTTCCGGCGCTCTATATCTGTTCCGAAAAAGCCCCGTAAAGGCGCGCTCGCCGCGCCTTTTTCCGCGCTTCCATGGGGTATGCCATACAGACCCGTTCTTTGTGGCGACATGCGCGTCACAAAGAACACCTTGCAGGCGGGCAAGCGGTGAGCGAACCCGCCTGAAGACCTGCCGCAGCAGCCTCGCAAAAGTGGCGAAGCCATTTTTGCGAAAGCGCCGGCGCTAGCGCCGCGCGCTGAATGCGTACAGCATTTCCGCAAAATTATCGGAACCGTCCCAACGGCGTATCACGGTCTTGCCGAGTACGCTGCTCGCGTCGATGATGTAATGCTGCCCGTTCACATAGCCAAAGTAGATGCCTACGTGATGTATCTGCTGGTAGCGGCGGCATACCTCGCCGCAGGAGCAAAGCTCGCCGGGCAGCTTTTGGAAAAAGATCAGATCACCGGGCCTGAGCTTGGAGCGGTCGATTATGCGGCCGCGAAGCGCGTAGGCTTGCTTATCGGAGACGCGGGGGATCGTGTACCCGCCCGCCCGATAGGCGAGCATCGCGAGCTTGCTGCAATCCGCGTAAACGTAGCCCACGCCCGCGTATTCGAGTGCTTTTTTCAGGATGCGCGCGGGGCGGTCACTTCCGAGCGTGTTGTAATACGCCCTTAAAACCTGCTCCTCGCCGCTTCCAAGCTGCGAATAAAGGTCGTAGACGTTGCCGGAAAAGATAGTGTCCTTTGCGTCGTCGTCCTGCGGGGGGGCGTTTGAAAGCACCTTTACCGCGCATACGGCCATGACCCCGGAGCCGTCGGCCGCCATAGCGTAGACCTTTGCGGCGCCCTTGCCGCAGGCCGTGACGACACCCGCCTCCACCCGCACGACCGCGGGGTCGCTCGACCGCCATTCCACCTCGCCGTACGTCGCGTCTGCAGGCGACACGGAGGCCGCCAGAAGGTAGGTGCCGCCGCCTTCCAAGGAAAGCCTCGAGGTGCTGAGCGATATTTTTTTGACCTCCACGCAGCTTACCTTAACGGCGCAGCGCGCGCCTGTGCCGCCGCCGTCGGCCGCGGACGCGGTGATAATAGCCTCGCCAAAGCCCACGCACGTTACAAGTCCGTTTTCATCCACCGTCGCAACTGCCTCGTTGGAGCTTTTCCACACGAGCGCCGTATCGAAGGCGTTTTCTGGGCCGACGGACGCCCCTATTTGAAACGGTTCGCCAAAATCGCCGCCCTTTTCCACCACAACGGCCTTTTTCGTCAGGGAAAGGCTCACGGAGCGCACGGCGATCTTTTCCACGCGCACGGTGCAGCTTGCTTTTTGCCCGCTGCCATCGTTGCTCGAGGCTGTGATGACCGCCGTGCCGAAGCCCACGCTCGTCACAAGGCCGCTTTCGTCCACCGTCGCGACCGTTTCATCGGAGCTATAAAAACGCAGGCTCGCATCGTAGGCGTTTTCGGGCTCAGCTTTTGCCGAAAGCTTAAACGACGCCCCGGGGCTTTCCCCCGCGGCGATCGAAAAAACATAATCCATATAGTCGAGGCGCACGCCGCTCACCGCCGCTTTCTTTACCGTAACGGCGCAGCTCGCGCTTTTGCCGCCTTCACCGGCCGAAGCGGCGATAACGGCCACACCGAAGCCCACGCACGCAACACGACCGTTTTCATCCACGGTCGCAACGGTCTCGTCGGAGCTCGACCATGTGAGCACGGCACCGGCCGGGGTCGTTTTGGCCTCGAGTGCGAAGCACGGAAAGGCGTCGCCTTTTTTCAGGGTAAACGCCGCCTTGGTACGGTTCAGTTTTACGGAGCTTGCCGGCTGCGCCTCGGCATGGGCGGATAGGAAACAGCCAAAAAAAAGAGTTGCCGCGAGCAAGGTCAAAAAGACGCGTTTCATGCTTACCCCATTTTTCCCCCAAATTCGTCCTTTCAAAATATAACACACCGCGGGGCGGAGGCACAATCCGTTTTTGTCGAAAGAAGGGGGTGCCACGCGAGAACACATCCTCGGGGGTTCGGGGGCGGAAGCCCCGGAGGCTCTAATCCGCCGCCGGCGACATGCGCGGCGGCGGCGGAAGGCCTTGTGTAGCAAGGCTTTCCTTGCAGGAAATACCGACCGCGAGGTACGGAGGCCCACGGCGGGAAACGCCGTAGGCACTCGGCCTGCGGGCCTCGCAGGTATTTCCTGTAAACGCAAAGAAAGTGACCATATGGTCACTTTCTTTGCAAATGGGATCCGGCGGCTACCTATTTTTCCATGCCGTTGCCAGCACAGTATCTTGGGCGTAGAAGGGCTTAACGACTGTGTTCGGAATGGGAACAGGTGGGACCCCTTCGCTTAACCACCGGAATGGTAAGATGCTTTCCCCCGTGCACATGGTCGCCTCGCCGCCTTAAGGGCGATTCTCCCTGTGCACGCGTCGAACGCTGCGCATCCGACGTAGGGCACCTTGAAAACTGCATAGGAAGTATCTCACTTTGATCAAGCCCTCGACCTATTAGTACCGGTCAGCTCAACACATTGCTGCGCTTACACCTCCGGCCTATCAACCTTGTGGTCTTCAAGGGGTCTTACTTCTTTCGAATGGGAGATCTTATCTTGAGGTCGGCTTCACGCTTAGATGCCTTCAGCGTTTATCCGCTCCGCACTTGGCTACCCAGCTATGCCGTTGGCACGACAACTGATTCACCCTTGGTGCGTCCATCCCGGTCCTCTCGTACTAAGGACAGCTCCTCTCAAATCTCCTGCGCCCACGATGGATAGGGACCGAACTGTCTCACGACGTTCTGA
>JAJFTZ010000122.1 GCA_021372675.1 Eubacteriales bacterium | reverse complement strand
TTGGGCACGAGGCTTTCCATATCCACAATCTCTACTACGCCTCGCTCCATTTTCCCTCGCGTTAGCATCATATCACCCTCTTATATTTTACCTCTTATATCACAAAAAGCCCAGTCGTTGCTGGACTTTTTCGACAAGCTGAAACGTCCTCCGGTGAAACCGGAGGACGTTTTTCTTTTTCCCTGACGCTCGAGAGCCGCTACAATTCCTTTCCCATGAACCGCGCGGGCATTTTGCCGTAATTGACCGCCTCTACGGCTTTTAGGATCTCGTCCTTCCTCGCTTCCGCGTTCTCCAAATCGCACACCACGTCGTTGAGGTCATAGGGACCGTTGCGGAAGCGGCCTACCACAGCGCCGCGGAACTCGCCGTCGATCAGCAGGAATTGCAGCGGCTCACAGTCGTATGCCAAGCTCTCGTACAGGGGCTTAAACTTTTCTTTCAAAATGTGCTCGTTGGACTTATAAAGAAAGTCATTGCGGTGCATCGCGTAGACAAAGCACGGCGGTGCGGACGTATATTCACTTAGCAGCTCCGCGTCGGCCCTGTTCAGGAAACCGCCGTCCGTTTCAAGAAGAACGCCCTCGGCCGCGAGCGCGGCGGCTGCCTGTTTGAGCTCCTTTTCGGGCAGCTTGTAAAACGACTTGACCATAACGATATCGAACAGAACGTGGCGGCAGGCGAAGCGCGTAAGAACGGTCTTGAGCGCCGCGTGCCGCGTATACTTTTCAAGGTCAAGCTTCGGGAACATTTCGGGAAACAAGTACCAGCTTCGGTCCCATTCGCCGTCGTACTGATCCTCGTAAAGCAGAAACGCTTCCTGCAAGCGGTGTAAGGCCGGCGTGATCTCCTTTACGAGCAGGCCCGTTTCCGCCTTGATCTGTTGGATGGTCAGCGGCCCCTCGCGCCCGATCAGCTCGAGGATGCTTCGCTGCGTTCCGGTCGGCTTTGTGAGCGGCTTTTTATAAAGCGCCGCGAACAGCTCCATATCCTCGGGCACGATCCAGCCTAAGTTTCCGCCCGCAAACCTTCCTTTTACAAGCCCGCGGCGCATCTGGCGGCCGCGGTTAAACTCGATATCGTCAAAATCGGCGCGGAAGCTGAGGCTCGGCGGGTCGCCGAAGCCGTTCCAGTAAACGTTCTGCCCCGGCTGCATGTCGCGGTAAAGCGCTATGTATTCCG
This sequence comes from Eubacteriales bacterium, assembly GCA_021372675.1. Lineage (GTDB taxonomy): Bacteria > Bacillota > Clostridia > Christensenellales > CAG-138 > UBA7707. The sequence continues at coordinate 6,701 of JAJFTZ010000122.1, read as the reverse complement.
CACGGCCCGCCCTGCGGGATAAAAACTGCCGCTCCATGCGGAGGGCGGTTATTTTATCTTGATCCATAAGCACACCTCCGCCTTTACGATACCACACGAAACACGACAGCATTATGTCATGTTCGGCCTCGCCCATAAAACGGCCGTTCAACCCTACCAGTCTATCGCCTGTTCCCCGGTGGCCCTCTCGCCCCAGCGGTTTGCGCCGCTCTCCGGATAGCGGGAGCTGTACGCCACGCCCTTTTCCCTGTAGGCGCTTCTGTTCTTTCTAAAGCGCATGGCCCAAAGCATCGAGGGAAGCCCCACGGCAAGGGAGAATAGCGGGCCGAATAGCAGCGACTGTATGGTATGGCCGTATTCGTGCACCAAAATCCTTCGGGATATGCTCTGCTCGATTGCGCCGTCCATGAAGATGAACATGCCTATAGCAAAGCAGCCGAGCCGGGCAAGACGGGGATGGTTTTCGTAGTAGGTGACGATTGCGCCGCGGTAATACTCGCGCCTTTGCTTATGCAAAAAGGCCAGCCATAGAAGGCCGGCGAGGTTCTGCGGCAGCCCCCACGTGAATTGCAGAAAGGTATAGAGGGCCAAGCGCAATCGTTTCATTTTATGTATAAGCCCCCCTTACCCGTTAAACCCGAACGCGCTCGTTTTCATCGACGTTACGCTTTTCGAAAGCCCGTTTACGGGCAAGTCCTCCATGCGGGTTACAAAGTCGGTGCTTTCGCCCGGCGAAAGGCGCAGGTTCTTGGTGAAATACCACACGCCCAGAAGGTTTTCATTTTCATCGTAAAAGCCAACGTAGGCCATGAGGAAGGAATATTCCGAGGCGGCTGTATTTTTGAGCGTGCCGCTCATGGTGGTAAATTTTGGGTAGTTGTCGGCGAGGAAGAGGTTGCTTGCCTCCAAACCGGCGCGCGTATTCTCCGCCGCCGCACAGGTGAGCGCGGCCTCGAGCGTAACAGCCGCGCCCTCGGGGATGGCGTCGCTTGCGAGCCACAGCGTGACGAACGAGCTTTCCCCCGGCGCCACGATGTCGTACTGCGAAAGCACCGGCTCAAACTCGCGCTCCGCCGTGCGGCCGTCCGCGCGGAAGGTAAACGCCGCTTTGTTTACGACGATGTTCGCCGTACCGGTGTTTTTATATTCCGCCGCCCCGTAAAGCGCGGTTTCCCCGTTTGCCGTATAGGCGTAGGCGACCGTGGAAACCACCTCCAGGCTCGCCGTTTTGCCGCTTGCGGGCGCGGGGGACTCGCCACCCGAGAAGGGGGTGAGGACGATGGCGCTTGAAGCGTCCGGCGAAGCGTGCGTATCGAGCACCACAACGTCCGCCTCCTTCGCGCAGCCAAGCGCGAAAAACGCGGTAAACAGCAGGAGAAAACTGAGCAGGACGGCCTTTTTCATCATGCACCGATTATAACACGGCGCTCTCAAACCGTCTATAATGGGCGGGTATTGCGGTATTCGATTTAACAATGCGGAAACATTTGCCGCGCGATTTGGTAAAGCGCGCGAAATGTGGTAAAATACAAGATGTGAATTATGAAATCAAGGCTGCGGACAGGCCGCTGCCGTTTGTGTAAAATTTTAATTCGGAGGATTCTTTTATGGCAAAGAAAACCGTGACCGATATCGAAGTTGCATCCAAGCGCGTGCTTGTGCGCGTGGATTACAACGTGCCTCTCAGCGAAAACGGCGAGGTGGCCGACGATAAGCGTATCGTCGCCTCGCTCCCCACGGTGAACTACCTTTTAGAGCACGGCGCGCGCGTGATCCTCTGCTCACATTTGGGCCGCCCTAAGGGTGTGGCCGCGCCGGAGTTTTCCATGGCGCCCGTGGCCAAGCGCCTCAGGGAGCTGCTGCCGGGCGTGCAGATCTACTTCGCGTCCGATTGCATCGGCGAGGAGACCGAAAAAAAGGCCGAAGCGCTTCGCGACGGCGAAATCCTGCTGCTTGAAAACCTCCGCTTCCATAAGGAGGAGGAGGCGAACGACCCCGCGTTTGCCAAAGCGCTCGCTTCTCTCGCGGAGGTCTACGTATCCGACGCGTTCGGCACCGTGCACCGCGCGCACGCCTCCACCGCGGGCGTGGCGGCCTATTTGCCCGCCGTGGCGGGCTTCCTTATCGGCAAGGAGCTTTCCGTCATGGGAACGGCGCTCAACAACCCCGTGCGCCCGTTCGTCGCCATTTTAGGCGGCGCGAAGGTGGCCGATAAGATCGGCGTCATCAAAAACCTTTTGACCAAATGCGACAGGCTCTTGATCGGCGGCGGCATGGCCTACACCTTCATCAAGGCCCAAGGGTACGAGATCGGCAAATCGCTTCTGGACGCGGATAACCTCTCGCTTGCCAGGGAGATCATGGACGACGCGAAAAAGCGCGGCGTGCAGCTTCTTTTGCCCGTCGATACCGTGATCGCCGACCGCTTTGCGGAGGACGCCGCATATAAAACCGTGGATATCGATAAGATGCCCGAGGGTTGGATCGGCGTGGACATCGGCGAAAAAACGGCGAAGCTCTTCGCGGACGCTATCTCCGACGCGAAGACCGTGATCTGGAACGGGCCGATGGGCGTATTCGAAATGAAGCCTTTTGCGAAGGGCACCGAAGCCGTAGCGCGCGCCTGCGCGGAATGCGGCGGCACCACCATCATCGGCGGCGGCGACTCCGCCTCGGCGGTGAAAAAGCTCGGCTTCGCCTCCCAAATGACGCATATCTCCACCGGCGGCGGCGCGAGCCTCGAGTATCTCGAGGGCATCGAGCTTCCCGGCGTGGCCGCGCTCAACGACAAATGACGATTACAGTTTAAGGAGTATATACCTATGCGTAAACCCGTAATTGCAGGCAACTGGAAAATGAACATGAGCCCCAACGAGGCAAAAATACTCGTGACGGAGCTTATTCCGCTCGTGAAGGACGCGAAGTGCGAGGTGGTCGTATGCCCGCCCTATATCGACCTCGCGGCCGTAAAACCCATTTTGGAGGGCACCAACATCAAGCTCGGCGCGCAAAACGTGCATTGGGCCGAGAAGGGCGCGTTCACCGGCGAGGTGAGCGCGGCTATGCTAAAAGAGCTCGGCGTAAGCTACGCCATCGTCGGCCACAGCGAGCGCAGGCAGTACTTCGGCGAAACCGACGAAACGGTAAATAAGCGCGCCCGGGCCGCGCTCGCGGCGGGGATCATCCCCATCGTATGCGTGGGCGAATCGCTTTCGCAGCGCGAAAACGGCGAAACGGACGCGCTCGTGACCGCTCAGGTCACCCTCGCGCTCGATTCCATACCCGCTTCGGATGTGGAAAGGCTCGTGATCGCGTACGAGCCCATATGGGCCATCGGCACGGGCAAAACGGCCACCAAGGAGCAGGCCAACGAGACCATCGCCGTGATCCGCGCGGCGGTGCGCTCCCTCTACGGCGAAGCGACGGCTTCGGCGGTGCGCATCCAGTACGGCGGCAGCATGAACGCGGCGAACGCCACGGAGCTTATGTCCATGGGAGAGATCGACGGCGGCCTCATCGGCGGCGCGAGCCTGAAGGCGGCGGATTTCTCCAAGGTCGTAAACTATTGAGGTAAACGCATGAAAAAGCTTACCGCGCTCATCATTTTAGACGGCTTCGGCTGCGCCGAACCGGACGCATATAACGCCGTTTCCGCGGACGGCGCAAGAAACGTAACGCGGCTTTGGAACGAGTACCCGCACACGAAGATCGACGCGTCCGGCGAGGCGGTGGGCCTGCCCGAAGGGCAGATGGGTAACTCCGAGGTGGGGCATTTGAACATCGGCGCGGGGCGCATCGTGTATCAGGAGCTTACGCGCATCACGAAATCCATCCGCGACGGCGATTTCTTTCAAAAACAGGAGTTTCTGGACGCGGTCGAAAACTGCAAAAGGCACGGCTCCGCGCTGCACCTGATGGGGCTTTTGAGCGACGGCGGCGTGCATAGTCATGTAGAACATCTTTTGGGTCTCGTGCGGCTCGCGAAGCAAAACGGCCTTGAAAAGGTCTACATCCACGGCTTTATGGACGGGCGCGACGTGCCCCCCGAGAGCGGCAAGGGCTTCGTGGAGGCGCTTCAAAAAGAGCTTACAAGCATCGGCTGCGGCGAGATCGCCACGCTCATGGGCCGCTATTACGCCATGGATCGCGACAACCGCTTCGAGCGCGTGGAAAAGGCGTACGCGGCGCTCGTCTACGGCGAGGGCGTTATGGAAACGGACGCGGCGGAGGCCATGCGGCATTCCTACGACAACGGCGTCACCGACGAGTTCGTGGTGCCCGCGGTCATTTTGAAAAACGGAAAGCCCACCGGGCGGATCGCCGCAAACGACAGCGTGATCTTTTTCAATTTCCGCCCCGACCGCGCGAGGGAGCTGACCCGCGCGTTCATCTTCGAAGATTTCAACGGCTTCGAGCGGCGCTTCGGTTTTTTCCCGCTTTGCTACGTTTCCATGACGCAGTACGACAAGACCTTCGCGGGTAAGCTTCGCGTGGCGTTCAAACCCGAAAGCCTTAACGATACGCTCGGGGAATACCTTGCGCGGCAAGGCAAAACGCAGCTTCGCATTGCGGAAACGGAAAAATACGCGCATGTGACCTTCTTCTTCAACGGCGGCGTGGAGGAGCCAAACGCCGGGGAGGACAGGGCGCTCATCCCCTCGCCCAAGGTGCCCACCTACGACCTTAAGCCCGAAATGAGCGCTTACGAGGTAAAGGACGAGGCCGTGAGGCGCATCGAAAGCGGCAGGTACGACGTGATGATCCTCAATTTCGCCAACCCCGATATGGTGGGCCACACAGGCGTGCTCGAGGCTGCCATAAAGGCGGTGCACACGGTGGACGAATGCGCCGCCGGGGTGGTGGACGCCATTTTGAAGGCGGGCGGCAGGGCTGTTATCACCGCCGATCACGGCAACTGCGAAAAGATGCTCGACGACGACGGCGTTACCCCTTTTACCGCGCACACCACCAACCCCGTGCCGGTGATCCTCGTGGATGAAGAAAACAAAAACGTAACGCTTCGCGCGGGCGGGCGTTTGAGCGACCTCGCGCCCACGCTTTTGGATTTGATGGGCATGGAAAAGCCCGCCGCTATGACGGGCAAAAGCCTCGTGGTAAGGTAGGCGGGAAGCCGCCCGGCGTCGAAAAATACCTAATTTTAAAGTGCTTGCGCTTTTTAAGGGCGCATGATATAATACCGCTTGCAGTCAATCGCGGAGGTAATGCATACAATGGGTGTCGCAAAGATCATCATAAACATAGTCCTCATCATCGTGGCGGTGGGCTTGGTCACCGTGGTGCTGGTCCAGCAGGTTAAAAGCGCCGGCTTGGGCGCTGCCTACGGCGGAGAGACCACGTCCTTTACCCCGCGTGGCCGTGCGGCCAGCAAGGAAGCGAAGCTTCAAAAGCTCACGATCATCCTCGGCAGCGTTATGGCGCTTCTTGCCATCGTGATGATGATTCTCGGCTGAAGTTTTTTGGATCGTCCTACGGTATGCCGCACGCGGCATACCGTATTTTTTTGAACATAGAAAGGGAACAAATTGGAACAACAAACCATCGTAACGGCGCTGCGCGGCCTCAGAAGACCGGCCTCGCTTGAAGAATTGCAGAACCTGTTGGGCGTCGAAGAGGAAGAACTCAAAGATGCCGCCGAAGCGCTCGCGGAGCGCGGCGAGGCGCTTTTGACGCGCAAGGGGAAGCTCGCGCTGCCCGAGCAGCTCGGGTTGATTTACGGACGCGTGCAGGGCAACGCGCGCGGCTTCGGCTTTTTTATCCCGCAAAACGGCGGGGACGACCTTTACTTGGGCGCCGAGGCCATGAACGGCGCCATGCACAACGATAAGGTGTGGGCGCGCGAAACGGGCAGCCGCACGCGCGCGGGCTCCGGCGAGGCGGAGGTGGCCTTTATCGCCGCGCGCGCCAACGCGCGCGTGGTCGGCACGTTTGCGAGCGACGGCCTCGGGGGCGGCCGCGTGACGCCGGACGAGACTAAGCTCTCGCACGACGTAACGATCCCCATGGGGCAAATAAAAACCGCCAAGTCCGGCGAAAAGGTGGTGGCCGAAATCACCGCCTATCCCGACGAACGCCACGGGCTCGAGGGAAGGGTGGTGGAGGTGCTCGGCAGCAAGTATGCCGCGGGCACGGACATCCTCTCCGTAATCCGCAGGCTCGACCTGCCCGACAGCTTCCCCAAAGCCGCGCTGAGGCTTGCCCAAAGCCTCAATGCCCCCGTTTCGGACGATGCAGCCGCCCGCCGGGAGGACTTGACCGGCGCTCTCATCATCACCATCGACGGCGCGGACGCCAAGGATCTCGACGACGCGGTGTCCCTTACGCGCCTCAAAAACGGCAATTACCTCCTCGGCGTGCACATCGCCGACGTGAGCCATTATATCGCCGAGGGAAGCGCCCTCGATAAGGAGGCCTACAAGCGCGGCACGAGCGTATATTTTCCGGATCGGGTTCTGCCCATGTTTCCGCCCGACGTGAGCAACGGCGTGTGCTCGCTCAACGCGGACGAAAAAAAGCTCACGCTTTCGTGCGTCATGGAGCTTGACGCCGCGGGCAAGCCCGTCGCCTATCGGCTCGCCGAGACCGTGATAAAGACCGCGCACCGCATGACCTACGAGGACGTGAACGCCATGTTCGCGGGCGACGCGGCGCTTTTGAAGGAATATGAGGACGTTGCGCCCATG
>JAJFTZ010000097.1 GCA_021372675.1 Eubacteriales bacterium | reverse complement strand
CTTTACCTATGGAACAAGGATACGGCGTTTTGGCGCGGGCTGCTCGCTCCGCGTTACGCGATAGAAAAAGAAGCCGACGTGTACTATGCGGCGCACGACCAGCATAACAGGCTATTCTTACTTACTGTAAAATGAGGGACGATTTTAAAGACTGGCCGTGTGCGCGCCTTACCCTTCGAAATCTTTCAGCCTGGCCTCGCGCCGCGCGGCAAGGTTAAACTCGAGCGCGTCGAAAAAGCGCTTCACGTCGGCGCGGCGGCGAAACACGAACACGCGAAGGTCGGGGTACTGCTGTAAACGTTCGATGAGGGCGGTCTGCTTGAAATTCCAGATGTGCTTGACGAACTTAAAGTTGAAGCGCTCGCGCTGCTCGCCGTTTCGCGGGGCGTCGAGCGAAAACGGGGAGAAAAGCAGGCGGCGCAGGTAGCCGAAAAGGCAAGAGAGGCGCGGAAGCCCAAAGCAGAACACCGTATCGGCGCGCGAGAGGCGCAAGTTCATGGTGCCGTTGTAGTTGCCGTCGAAGATCCATTCGTCATCCTCGACGGTGCGCGCTTGCCACTCCACGAACCGCTGCGCCTCGGCGGGGTCGCGCATCGCGCCGTCGCCCGACCAAAGATTGCGGTCGAGGTGGAACAGCGGCAGGCCCGTGCGGTAAGAAAGCTCGGTGGAAAAATGACTTTTTCCGCTGCCGGGCGAGCCCACAACCATAATCCGTTTTCCGATAAGCGCTTCCATAAAATAACAATAGCACAGGCGTGTCCTGTTTTCAATGCGGTGTTTACGCGTCCCGCGTTTTGGCGCGAAGCGCCATTTGCCTAACCGCGCCCGTTGTGCTAAGATGTACGCAACAAAGTATGTTAGGCGGCAAAAAGGCGTTCCGCTTGCGGTAAAATAACCGCCGGTCTTCTTGCAAAGCTTAGTTGAGGAGCAATTTCCATGCGCAGCAAATACGCCATTGCGCGTCGTTCCATTTGGTATGTTCTGCGCGCCGTGCTCGTTGCGGCGGCGGTGCTTGCGCTCGCGCTCGGGCTGTTCCTTACGGCCATGAACGTGAGCAACCTTTATATTCTCGCTACCGAGGGCATGGAGCTCAGGGCGAAAACCATACTCACCCACAGCTCCGTGCTCGATTTAACGCCCTATTTCACCGAGGGCTTCATCAACGGCGACCCGTCGCTCACCGAGGGGCGGTACGACGGCTTTACCATCAAAACCTACAACTACCGCATCGACGTCGAAAGCTTCAGCGCATGGCCGTGGAGCGATACGGCAACGTTTCGCGTCACCGAGCGCATGCTTGACATTTCCGCCGTGCAGACGGACACCTCGGAAACGGCCGCCAAGCTCACTTTGCCTAAGTGGACGGACGCCCGCTACGACGTGGTGTTTACTAAGGAAGACGACCGCTGGTACATCTCCATGCTCCGCGTGGTGGAGCTCGATCCGCCCGTGGAGGCGAAGCCCACGCCGGATATGGGCCTTTTGAACACGGCGTCCCCCGCCCCGTCGCTTTCGCCCGCCGTTTCACCTTCCGCTTCTCCCACCGGCTGACGCATGGGGACGAAAACGCTGCCTGAACTGATCGGGCGGCCCGAAAGCGCCGCGCCGGTTTTCTTAGCGCCCATGGCGGGCGTGACCGACCTCCCCTTTCGCGCGCTGTGCGCTTCGATGGGGGCGGATTTCACCTATACCGAAATGGTGAGCGCCAAGGGGCTTTCCTACGGCGGCAAAAATTCGTTTGCGCTTTTGGAGACCGCCGCGGAGGAGCGCCCCTGCGGCGTTCAGCTTTTCGGGAGCGAGCCTGCGGTAATGGCGGATATGGCGCGTATGCTCAGCGAACGCTATGTTGGGCAGCTTGCCGTGATCGACATCAACATGGGCTGCCCCGCGCGCAAGATCACGTCTAACCGCGAGGGGAGCGCGCTCATGCTCGATCCATTGCGCGCCTCAAGGATCATCTCCGCGGTGGTCAAGGCCTCGAGCCTGCCCGTCACGGTGAAATTTAGGAAGGGCTACGACCAGACCCGGGCGAACGCGCCGGAATTCGCGCGCATGGCGGAGGAAAGCGGCGCGTCCGCCGTAACGGTGCACGGGCGCACGCGCGAGCAGATGTATGCGGGCAAGGCCGATTGGGATAGCATCGCGGCCGTGAAGCGAATGGTGAAAATACCCGTGATCGGCAACGGCGACGTGTTTTCCGGCGCGGACGCGGCCGCGCTTTTGAAGCATACGGGCTGCGACGGCGTGATGGTCGCGCGCGGCGCGCAGGGCAATCCCTTTTTATTTTCCGAGATTAAGGCCGCGCTGCGTGGGCAACTCTATGAGGGGCCGTCGGACGCGCGCCGCATCGAAACGGCGATCCTGCACGTGAAGGCGCATGTGGCGCATAAAGGGGAGCGCGCCGTCATAGAAATGAGGAAACACGCGGCATGGTATGTGCGCGGCATGAAGGACAGCGCTTTTGTCCGCGCGCGAATCAACGCCTGCGCCACAGCCGGCGAGCTCTGCGCCGTGCTCGCCGCATATGAAAGAACGCTTTTGCAAGGAAGCGATGATTTTGGCGACCGCCGTTAAAATCCCCATAAAAATGTTGAAAAATGTTGAAAGCTTCTTCCTTGACAAAGGGTAGGGGCTTACATATAATAGCTTGTAACCTATCGCAGGGAGGAATTTTATAAATGGCGGAAGTGCGTCTTACGTCGGAAGGCGTTACAAAATATGAGCAGAGGCTCGAGTATTTAAAGACCACCGCGCGCACGGAGATCGCTGAGCAGATCAAGGTCGCGCGCTCTTTCGGCGATTTGAGCGAAAACGCCGAGTACGACGCGGCAAAGCAGGAGCAGGGCCGCATCGAATATGAGATCGCCGAGATCGAGGCCATGCTTCGGAACGTCGTGCTCATCGACGAGGACAACATCGATACCGCCGTCGCCAACGTGGGCACGCAGGTGGGCGTGCGCGACCTCGACAGCGGCAAGGAGATCACCTACCGCATCGTGGGCAGCGCCGAGGCGAACCCGCTGCAAAACTGCATTTCCAACGAATCGCCCGTCGGAAAAGGGCTTCTGGGCCATAAGGCGCGCGACGTGGTGGAGATCGCCACCCCGCGCGGCGCGATACGCTACGAGGTGCTTTCCATCGGTAAGTAAAATGCGGGGCGGACTTCATGTCCGCCTCTTATCGCAAAAGAGAAGGAGCTTTGTCATGGACGAGGAAAGGAACGTAAACGCCCCCGAACAGGAACTGACCGAAGCGGAGCTCAACGAGCTCGTGCGCATCCGCATGGAAAAGCTGAAAGCGCTGCAGGACGCGGGCAGCGATCCGTTCGGGATTGTGCGCTACGACCAGCAGTATTATAGCCTTGACGTGGTCGAAAACTTCGATTCGCTTGAAGGAAAGACCGTGCGCGTCGCGGGCCGCATGATGTCCAAGCGCATCATGGGCAAGGCGAGCTTTTGCCATCTGCTCGACTATAAGGGCGGCATACAGGTGTACGCGCGGCTCGACGATTTGGGCGAGGAGGCGTACGCGGCGTTTAAGGCGCTCGACATGGGCGATATTTTGGGCGTGGAGGGCCGTGTGTTCAAAACGCGCACCGGCGAGGTGAGCATCCACGCGGAAAGCTATACGCTCCTTTCAAAATCCCTCCGTCCGCTGCCCGAAAAATACCACGGGCTCAAGGATACGGAGCTTCGCTACCGCCAGCGCTTCGTTGACTTAATCGTCAACCCCGAGGTGCGCAAAACCTTCATAAGCCGCAGCGCCATCATCTCGAATATACGCCGCATGCTCAACGAAAAGGGCTTTATCGAGGTGGAAACGCCCGTGCTCAATTCCACCGCGAGCGGCGCGTCGGCGCGCCCGTTCGTCACGCACCACAACACGCTCGATCTGGATATGTACCTGCGCATCGCCACGGAGATACACCTTAAAATGTGCATCGTGGGCGGGCTTGAAAGGGTGTATGAGCTCGGCCGCATTTTCCGCAACGAGGGCATGGACGCCACGCACAACCCGGAGTTTACCACCATCGAGCTTTATCAGGCGTATACCGATTACAACGGCATGATGGAGCTTGCCGAGGAGCTTGTTTCCGGCTGCTGCACGCTCGTGAACGGCGCCACGAAAATCAATTATCAGGGTATGGAGATCGACCTTGCCGCGCCGTTTGCGCGCCTCACCATGAACGACGCCGTAAAGCGCTACACGGGCGCGGATTTCATGGCTTGCGCCACCGATGAGGAGGCGCGCGCGCTTGCGAAGAGCATCGGCCTGCATTTCGAGGATAAGACCATTTGCCGCGGGCTTCTTCTTGCCGAGGCGTTCGACGCGTTCGCGGAGGATAAGCTCATTCAGCCCACGTTCATCACCGATTACCCGGTGGAAAATTCGCCGCTCACCAAGCGCAAGCCTAACGACCCGCGGCTTACCGAGCGCTTCGAGCTCTTCATCGCCGGGCACGAGTACGCGAACGCCTTTTCCGAGCTCAACGACCCCATCGACCAGCGCGGTCGCTTCGTGCAGCAGGCGATGGAGCGCTTGAAGGGCGACGACGAGGCCATGATGATCGACGAGGACTTCTGCACCGCGCTCGAATACGGCATGCCACCCACGGGCGGCATGGGGATCGGCATCGACCGGCTCGTGATGCTTCTCACCGACAGCGCCACCATCCGCGACGTGCTTTTGTTCCCCACGATGAAGCCGGTTAAATAATCCTCTGTGTGAATACTTCGCCCAAGCGCCGTTTCTGCGCTTGGGCGATTTTGTAAAGAAAACCGCCTGTTTCTTTACTTTGCATACGCCGATTGATAAAATGATGTAAAATATCCATATCTCTTTAACGTTCCGATATGCGTACAATTACAGGTTTCGCGACAGGGTGAATCCATGCCATGAAGGAGGCCAATGTGAAACGAAACG
>JAJFTZ010000074.1 GCA_021372675.1 Eubacteriales bacterium | reverse complement strand
GCTCAACATTTTGCTCCTGTGCGCGCATAAAACGCTCGGCGGCTGGCAGTTCGGCGCGCGCTACACGGTGGATATGCTGCCCTACGCGCTGTGGTACATGATAGACGGCGGCGCGTGGGAGCCGAAGCGGCACGAAAAATTCATCGCCATTTTGGGCATCGCGTTCAACGTCTACGGCGCGCTCGCCATGACGTTTCTATACCAATAAAACTTGAAGGAGAACAAAAATGGTCGTCATCGAAATGGAAAACGGCGCGAAGATCAAGCTGGAGCTCGATAGATCAGCCGCGCCCAATACGGTCAGCAACTTCCTCACCCTTGCGCAGGCGGGCTTTTACGACGGGCTCATCTTCCACCGCGTGATCAAGGGCTTTATGATTCAGGGCGGCTGCCCCGACGGCACGGGCATGGGCGGCCCCGGCTACTGCATCAAGGGGGAATTTTCCGCGAACGGCGTGAAGAACCCCATCGTCCACAAGCGCGGCGTCATCTCCATGGCGCGCTCCCAGCATAAGGATTCCGCAGGCTCACAGTTTTTCATCATGCACGCGGACGCGCCGCACTTAGACGGGCAGTACGCGGCCTTCGGGCGCGTGGTAGAGGGCATCGAAACGGTGGATGAGATCGCCGCCGCGCCCACGGGCCATAGCGACCGCCCTAAAACCGCCATGCGCATCAAGAGCGTGACGCTCGAGAACGAGGCGCCGTTTACGGCGCCCGAAAAGGCGTGAACAGGCTTACGGTGCATACCGCCGTCCCCTACGAGGTGTTTGTCGGAGGCGGCGCGATAGGCGAACTCGGCCCTCGCTTCCAGGCGCTTTTCCCGGGCGCGCGGGCTTTTGTGGCCGCGGATGAAAACGCGCTTGCGCTCCACGGTACGGCGGTATTGGCCTCGCTTCGCGGCGCGGGCGTAACGGCGTTTTCGTATGCGCTTCCCGCGGGGGAGGCGCATAAAAACCACGAAACGCTTTTGAAGCTGTACGCCGCGATGGCAGAGCGCGCGCTCACGCGCCTCGACGCGCTCGTCGCCTTGGGCGGCGGCGTCACGGGGGACGTGGCGGGCTTTGCCGCCGCCACCTATATGCGCGGCATTCCCTGCGCAATGGTGCCCACCACGCTCCTCTCCATGGCGGATAGCTCCATCGGCGGCAAAACGGCCGTCAACCTGCCCTACGGCAAAAACCTCGTGGGCGCGTTTTCGCAGCCGCGCCTCGTGCTGTGCGATACCGATTTTATAAAAACGCTCCCGCCGCGCGAATACCGCGCGGGGTTTGCGGAGGTCATAAAGTGCGCCGCCATCGCCGACGAGGAGGCTTTTTCGCGCCTCGAGCGAGGGGATATGAGCGACGACGAGGCTGTCTTTATGGCGCTTACGGTAAAACGTGCGCTCGTAGAAAGCGACGAGCGCGATATGGGCCAAAGGCGGCTTTTGAATTTCGGGCACACCGTCGGTCACGCGGTGGAAAACGCGGCGGGCTACGCGCTGTTGCACGGCGAGGCGGTCGCGATAGGCATGGCCGCTATGGCGAAGATCGGCGAGCGGCTCGGCGTAACGGAAGGCGGCACGGCGCAACGCTTAAGCGCGTTGCTTCAAAAATACGGCCTGCCCGTAGAATACGGCGGCGACCGGCAAAGGGTGTACGAAAGTCTCGCCTACGATAAAAAAACAGAGGGCGCGGAGGTAGATGCCGTGCTTCTTCAAAAAATCGGCAAAGCCGTGCGGCGGCGGCTTCCGAGAAAAGAGATCGTCCTATGAGCGAGCCCCGCGTGATCTTCAATAGGCCTTTAGTGGGGGAAACGCGCGTCGTTCCCTCCAAGAGCGTTTCACACAGGGCGCTCATCTGCGCTTTTTTGGCGGACGGAGAATCTAAGCTCCAGAATTTGGGCGAATGCGACGACGTGGAGGCCACGCGTCGCTGCCTCGCGGCGCTTAGAAACCGCGAGCCGATGGATGCGGGCGAATCCGCCACCACAATGCGGCTTTTGCTGCCGCTTTCGCTTCTCTACGGCGGCGGGCGCTTTTTGATGCGGGGCAGCCTTATAAACCGCCCGCTCGAGCCGTATGCCGAATCGCTCGATGTAAAGCTTTACCGAAACGGCGACGAAATTCTCGTTTCGGGTTGTCTCGAGCCGGGCGAATACCGCATACGCGGCGACGTGAGCTCGCAGTTCATCTCGGGGCTATTGTTCGCGCTTCCCCTTTTACACGGCGACAGCGCGCTTCACGTGACGGGCGAGCTGCAATCCCGCCCGTATGTGGAGCTGACGCGCATGGTCATGGAGCGCTTCGGCGTTTATGTGAAGGTTGCGGGCGACGGCTTTTTGATTCCCGGCAAGCAAAGCTACCGCTCCGCCGATTTCACGGTGGAGGGGGATTGGACGTATGCGGCTAACTTCCTCGCCGCGAACGCGCTCGGCGGAAACGTGAGGCTGTCGGGCCTCGATATGGATTCCTTGCAGGGCGACAGGCAGGTCTTATCCGCGTTCGGCAAGGACGAGATCGACGTGAGCGACATGCCGGACACATTTCCCGCGCTCGCGGTGTATGCGTGCTCCAAGCGCGGCCCCACCCTCATCACGGGCGGGCACAGGCTCCGCTACAAGGAGTGCGACCGCCTGAACGCCATGGCCGTGGAGCTACATAACCTCGGCGCGGACGTGGAGGAGCGGCACGACAGCCTTCTCGTGCGCGGCACGGGGCGCTTAAGGGGGGGCAAAGCGGACGCGCACGGCGACCACCGCGTCGCCATGGCGCTTTCCATAGCCGCCGCCATCTGCGAAAGCCCTGTGGAGCTTTACGGCGGCGAATCCGTGAAAAAGAGCGCGCCGGCGTTTTTCGAGGCGCTGAAAGCGCTCGGCGGAACCGATTGATTCACGGAGGGACTTTATGAATACATGGGGAAACCGAATGAAGCTTACCGTGTTCGGCGCGTCGCACGGCGCGGGCGTCGGCTGCGCGCTCGACGGGCTGAGGCCCGGCTTCAAGCTCGATCTTGAAGCGATCGACGCGGAGCTTGGTCGCCGTGCGCCGCGCGCGGAGCCGGGAAGCACCGCGCGGAGGGAGAGCGACCGCTGCGAGCTTCTTTCGGGGCTATATCGCGGCTTTACGGACGGCACGCCGCTTTGCGCGTTTTTCCGAAACGCCGACGCACGTGCGGAGGACTACCCGCATCCCGAAATACCGCGCCCGTCCCATGCGGATTACGCCGCGTTTGTGAAATACGGCGGCTTTTCCGACCCGCGCGGCGGCGGCATGTTCTCCGGGCGGATGACGCTCCCCATCGTATTCGCGGGGGCCGTCGCGCGCCAGTTCCTCAAGGAAAAGGGCGTAACGGTCGGCTCGCACGTGCTTGAGATCGGCGGCGTATCGGACGTAAACTTCGACCCCGCGCGCGTAAGCGCCGCGGAGCTTAGCGCGTTCGATCCGCTTTTTCCTTTGCTCGACAGCCGCGCGCGCGAACCCATGGAGCGGGCGATCGAGGGAGCGCGCGCGGCGGGGGATTCCTTGGGCTGCGCGGCGGAGTGCGCGGCGGTCGGCCTCGCGCCGGGTTTGGGCGAGCCGTTTTTTTGGTCGCTCGAAAGCGCCGTTTCCTCGCTTCTTTTTTCCGTGCCCGGCGTAAAAGCCGTGGAGTTCGGCGCGGGATTCGCGTTCGCGCGCATGCGGGGGAGCGAGGCCAACGACGGCTTCTACGCGGAGGACGGCGCGGTAAAAACGCATACGAATTTCAGCGGCGGCATAAACGGCGGCATCTCCAACGGCATGCCCCTTATCGTAAGGGCGGCGTTTCGGCCGGTGCCCACCATCGCCGCGGTGCAGCAAAGCGTCAATTTAACAACCCTCGGCGCGGAGAGCTTGCGCCTTAACGGCAGGCATGACGCCTGTATCCTCCCGAGGGGTCTTATCGCGGTGGAAGCCGCGGTGTGCCTCGCGCTTTTGGACGGAGGCCTATGATGGAAAAAGACCGTTTGCTTGAGCTTAGGCGGCAGCTGGAGGAGATCGATAAGGATATCCTCGGGCTGGTGGAAGGGCGCATGGAGCGCATACGGGAAATGGGCGAATATAAGCGCGGCAAGGGACTTGAGATCTACGATCCCGCGCGCGAGCGCGAGATGTTCGAGCTTTACACGCAGCGCGTGAAGGACCCCAGAAACCTCGATTGCGTGCAGGCGGTCATGCTGTCGCTTCTGCGCGCCTCAAAAAGGGAGCAGCGGCGCGGGCTCAACGTGTATTTCGTGGGCATGCCGGGCTCGGGCAAATCCAAGCTCGCCATGAAGGTGGGGCGCCTCATCGGCAAAAACGTGCTCGATACCGATGAAATGGTGAAGGCAGAGGCGGGGATGAGCATCGCGGAGCTTTTTTTCGAGCGCGGCGAGGCGGAATTCAGGCGGCTCGAGGCGCAAATGCTCAAGCGCGCGGCAGCGCGGGGCTACAGCATCGTAGCGACCGGCGGCGGCATTTTGACGCACGGGGGCAACCTCGAAACGATGGCGGGCAGCGGGCGCGTGGTCTTTCTCGATAAGAGCCTCGAGGAGCTTTACAAGCAGGATATCTCCGGCAGACCCTTGCTCGCGCGCGGCAGGGCCGATATCGAAAAGCTCTATTACGAGCGCCGCGACGCGTACCTTGAAGCGGCGGATTTCACCGTGGATCCGGATACGCCGGACGCTCTCCAGCTTTTGATCGACTACTGCGGCGAATAGTTTTTAAAAAAGCCCTTTCCCGGCAACAATCCGTTGCATGGGAAAGGGCTTTTTTTTCGCGGAAAACGCGCTCGGCGCGCTCCTTCGCGCGCGCCCCGCGCGGGTGCTCTCCTACGGGGGCGACAAAAATTACGGCGCATCCGCCGCAGCGAGGGCACCGACGGAGGCGGAGCTTGAAACGCAAAGTAACGAGGCGTTTCCTTTCTCGCCGCGCTTTTTCGTAATGCTCGACGCCGCGGCGGAAACAAGCGTGTTTCCGCATACGTTAAACTCGCTTAAGGCGCAATCGTACCGAAACTTTTCCTTCGGAAGCGATCCGCGCGGCGAGGACTACGATTATTTGCTTTACATCTCCGGGGGCGATATGCTCGCGCCGGATGCGCTGTACCGTTTCGCACGCGCCATAAACGAAAACGCAAGGCCCGATATGCTGTATGCCGACGAGGACGTGAAAGGCTCCGACGGCGCGCGCCACGCGCCGCAGCATAAGCCGGATTTTAACGAGATCACGCTTTTGAGCTTCAACTGCATCGGCCGCCCCCTGGCGGTGCGCCGTGCGGTCTGCGGGCGGTACGGCGACCCCCCCTCCCCCCGCGCGGACGGCGAGTATGCGTACGCGCTCCGCTGCGCCGCAAAAAGCAAAACGATCGTACATATCCCGCGCGTGTTATATTCGCGCCGCGTGCATCCGCCCGAGGCCGATCCGGGCTTGGGGCAGGCCGCCATCGGCGCATACCTCAAGGAAAAGCGTATGGGAGGCTGTGCCGTGGAGGGATTGTACGAGGGGAGCTTTCGCACGGCGGCCGTGCCGGGGGGGGAGCCGCCGGTCGCGGTCATCATTGCATCCACGGGCGCGCTCGCGCCGCTTCGGAGGCTTTTAGAAAGCCTTGAGGAAAACACCGCATACGGAAATTATTGCGTCGCGGTTGCGGATATGGGGCATAGCGGGCCGCGCCTCCAAACGTATTTGAAGCTGCTGCAAAAAAACGGCGCCGCGACGGTCGTAAGCTGCGCGGGCCTTAGCCCCGCAGGCGCGTATAACGCCGCCGCGCGGGCACGCAAAGCCGAGGCGCTCCTTTTTTTGCGGGAAAATGCCGAGATCATCTCCCCTTTTTGGCTCGACGCGCTCCTGGAGCAGCTCTTTCGGCGCGGCGTAGGCGCCGTGGGCGGCAAGCTCGTGA
This sequence comes from Eubacteriales bacterium, assembly GCA_021372675.1. Taxonomy (GTDB): domain Bacteria; phylum Bacillota; class Clostridia; order Christensenellales; family CAG-138; genus UBA7707. The sequence goes on along the minus strand of JAJFTZ010000074.1, from coordinate 3,350 downwards.
CGGAGGACGGCTGCATAGCTTTCGGGCCCTGCCGCGGCGAAACGGACGATGCGAACGACGCGGTAAAAAATCGCGCGATCAATGCCATACGCGGCGTAAGCGCGCTCGGCGGCGGCTGTTTCATGGTGCGCCGCAAAGCGTTTTTCCGCGCGGGCGGCTTTTCGGAGGCGGATGGGGAGGGGGCGGCGGACGCGCTCTGCGAGCGCTTGGCGCGGCGCGGCCTAAGCTTGGTTTACACGCCCTTTTGCCGCGTGCGATGGCACGAGCCGTAAGAAAATCGCCGCAAAGCGCCGCAACTTTTGACACAGATGTAAACATGTGGTCAAAAAATGTCGTCGCCGCTTGTCTAAAGGCGGGCGGACGGGTAAAATAAACAAGTACGGACGAGCTTAGTGGGAAGGAGGACTCCGCTTGAACATCGGTGAATTTTCGGATTCGTTTCTCCCCATTGTGGATGGCGTAGGCCGCGTCGTTTATCACTATGCGGTCACGCTCACTGAAAAAGGACACGACTGCTATGTGATAACGCCCTCTAACGATACGGGTTATCGCGGCAGGCTCCCCTTCGAGATCGTGGATTTCGCCGGCGTTCCCGTGCCGGGTTCCCCGCAGTACCGCGCGGGGATCGCCGTGCTCGACAGGCATTATTACGAGCGGCTGCGCTTGATCCCGCTCGATATCGTGCACGCGCACGATCCCTTCACGGCGGGGCAGGAGGCGTTTCGCATCGCCATGAGGCGCGATATACCGCTTGTGGGCACCTTTCATTCCAAGTATTACGACGATTTTTACAAGGCCACGGGCAAGGTGCTCGCCGCCATCGGCGTGCGCTATGTGGTGGATTTTTACGAGCGCTGCGACGAGGTGTGGGCGGTCAGCCAATCCTCGGCGGACGTGCTGCACGATTACGGCTACAGGGGCGACGTAATCGTGATGCCGAACGGCACGGAGCTTCGCGACCGCCGCGCGGAGGACCTCGAGCTAATCAACACGCGCTTTCGGCTTGGCGACGATAAGCCCGTGCTGCTTTTCGTGGGGCAGATCAACTGGAAGAAAAACATACTGCGCATCCTCGAGGCGGCGGCGCTTTTGAAAGCGCGGGGCGCGTCGTTTTGGCTCGTGCTCGCGGGGCAGGGGCCGGATGAGGACGACGTTTTGGCCAAGGTGAAGGAGCTTTCCCTTGAGGACAGTACGGTGTTCACCGGCCACCTAAGGGAAACGGCGCTTTTGGACGGGCTTTACCAGCGCGCGTCGCTTTTCGTGTTTCCCTCCATCTACGACAACGCGCCCATGGTGCTGCGCGAGGCGGCGGCCATGGGCACGCCAAGCGTGCTCACGCGCGGGAGCTGCGCCGCGGAGGCGGTAAACGACGGGGAAAACGGCCTGCTTGCCGAGGACTCGTCGGAGGACCTTGCAAACGTTCTGCTGCAAAACTTAAGCGACGCGGCGCGGTTAAACGCGCTCGGCGAGGCCGCGCGCAAGACTATCGCCGTGCCGTGGGACGGTATCATCGATAAGGCGCTCGAGCGCTACAGGGCGCTCGTCGAGGCGTCAAAGAGCGAGGATGTACAAAAGCGCCGCGCGGTTTTGCGCTCGACGCTTATGGATAAATAATTCTTTTTTTAAGGCTGTAATACATGAAAAAAGCGCTTCTACTCGCGGCGGCGGCCGCGCTTTTACTTTGCGTGCCGCTCGCTTTCGCGCGCGCGGACGGGGAGCGGCCGGCAAATTCCGGCAGATACGAGCGTTATGCGGCCGCGCACATGGAATTGAGCGAGGCGGAGCTTAAGCTTGCCCTCGCGCTTAAGCTCGACGAGCCGAGCTATAAAAACGTCGTAGTCGTAAATAGACCTTCGAGCCTCGGCGTGCTCGTGAGCAAACATTTCGCGCTGCCCGCGGGCTATGTGCCCGCCGTGCTCGAGGACGTGGATAAAAACTACGCCATGGACGGCGTGCAGCTGCGCGCCGACTGCTGCGCCGCCTTTTTGGAGATGGCGCGGGCGGCGGAGCGGCAAGGGGCCTTTCTCTACATCAAATCCGGCTACCGCGTGAACAAAACCAACGACGACCCCGACGATATGTGGAACGCGTGGCCGGGTCATTCGGAGCACCAAACCGGCCTCGCGTTCGACCTGCGCCTCAAAGGCAAAACGCGTACGCTGCTGCGCGATTACAGGTATGAAACCTCCTTTGAATACGCGTGGCTTTGCGCGCACGCCTGCGATTACGGCTTTGTTTTAAGTTACCCCGAGGGGGAAAGCGATACGACCGGCTACGAGTTTGAGCCTTGGCATTGGCGCTATGTAGGTGTGCGGATCGCCACGGACATGCGGGACAAGGGCTTTTCCACCTTCCCGGAATACTGGGCCGCGTACCTGATGGCGCGCGAGCTTAGGGCAGAACCGCCCGCGCGAATCGTTGCGTCCGTCGACAGCCTGTTTTGCCGCTTCGCATGCGCGTACGCGGAAGCGGAATAGATAGCGTTTTTACGAGAAGCTTTGCTCCGTACGCTCGATGATTTCGTCTTGCAGCGCGCGGCTCAGGTTGTGGAAGTGGTCGCTGTAGCCCGCCACGCGAACGATCAGGTCGCGGTATTGCTCGGGGTGCTTTTGCGCGTCCAGGAGCGTGGCGCGGTCGATCACGTTGAACTGTATGTGGTGCCCATCCATGTTGAAATAGGTGCGGATTAGGTGGCTTACCTGCAATAGCCCCTGCTCGCCGCTTAACACGGCGGGCGTGAATTTTTGGTTGAGCAGCGTGCCGCCGGTGGAAAGGTGATCCATTTTGGAGCACGACTTGATCACGGCCGTAGGCCCGTGCGTATCCGCGGCTTTATCCGGCGAAATGCCCTCGGAAACGGGCTTAAAAGCCCTTCGCCCGCCGGGGCTTGCGCCCATGACCTCCCCGAAATAAACATGGCAGGTGGTGGGCAGCATATCGATGCGGTAGGCGCCGCCCCTGACGCATGGCCTTCCCGTCACCGCATCGCGGAACAGCCTAAACACCTCTTTCATGATGTCATCCGCGTAATCGTCGTCGTTGCCGTATTTGGGGGTGCGGCGGCTCACAAGCGCGAGGATATGCTCATACCCGTTAAAATCATTTTTCAGCGCCGCCATCAGTTCTTCCATGCCGAAAAGCTTTTTATCGAACACGTTGTATTTTATGGCCGCGAGCGAGTCGGTGATCGTGCCGATGCCCACGCCCTGCAGATAGTTGGTGTTATACCTCGCGCCGCCCGCGTTATAGTCGCGCCCGCGCTCGATGCAGTCGTTCACCACCGTGGAAAGGAAGGGAACCGGCATAAAATCGGCGTAGAGCCGCTCTATAACGTTGTTGCCGCGCAGCTT
>JAJFTZ010000067.1 GCA_021372675.1 Eubacteriales bacterium | reverse complement strand
TCCGCTGGTTCTGCCATAATTGATTCTTGTACCCATGATAGATTCTCCTTTTCTCGCGCAATCAAGAAAGCGCAGGCTGTTATATAATATGAAGCACCCTATGTATGTGCTTGGAAATTCCGCGTAAAAGCAACAGAATTTGCGGTACGCGGGCGTTTTCGTCGGGCGGCGCAGCCGCGGCGGCGGCTTGCAAAACAATGCGCTTTTTCTGTTGACAAGCGCTGAGCCAACAAGTATAATTATTTTTGCAGTCGCGCGAGCGGCTCGTTTTGCGGTCGTGGCGGAATCGGCAGACGCGTACGTTTGAGGGGCGTATGGGAGACCGTATGGGTTCAAGTCCCATCGACCGCACCAATACAAAAGGCACCCATTTATGGGTGCCTTTTGTATTGGTCATACGCTCGGAGGGACTTGAAGCCGCGGCGGCGGCAATGCCGCCGTAAAATCGCGCCAGTGACGCGATTTTAGCGGCCGGATTCGCGGCATAAGCCCAAGAGCGCAGCCGAAACGGCAAGCTCGCATGGCTGGCATGCCGCGAATAAGTCCCATCGACCGCACCACGATAGGTTGATAAACCTGATTCAATATGATGAAGGGTTATCAACCTATTTTTTTGCCCTCAAAAGCAGATTATTCTATCAAAAATGGTGATTTTAAGGCCGTACTTATATCAATCTGAAAAAATCCCTTTATACTTTTTAGTATAGAGGGATTTTTTATGCCGGGTATGGGCGGGTGGGCGAGGCGGCCGTCGATCTATGTCAAACATATGTAAAGAATCGGAAGGAGGTCTATGCTTGATGAGCAAAATACTGAAGGTCACGCCGGGCGACGATTACACCCTGCTCGTCAAATTTGAGCAGGGCAACAAGATTCTATTCAATATGAAGCCGATGTTGAAATCCCAGCCGTTTCGCAGCCTGAACGACCTAACCCGGTTTCAGAACATCGTATTGGAGGAAAAGGCTATCCTCTGGCTCGATCCGATGGCTCCGGATAAAAGTATAGTGCCACTGCGCCTCACGGTGGACAATATGCTGTTTACCATAAGGGGGTAGGAAGTAACAGGGTCAGCAAAGAAGCCTCCAAATAAACAGGGCTCTCCGATATTGATAAAATATAGGAAGCGTAACGGGGAAAGGAATATAGGAAATGAAACGAAAAGCACGATGCCAATACCTTCAGAGAGCAGGCTTTGGCTATGAGCGCGCGCATAGTGGAGGAATTGCGGAAGTAAGGGGGAAGATGTTATGACAGATACGATCGCAGACGTTGGAACTGTAAATTTCAGCTACAAGAAAACCAAATCGACTGTATTGAGTCTGGTTTTTATTTTGCCGATATTCTGGGGCATCGGCGGATGGTTTTTATCCTTTTATCTCGCATTCGTATCCGGCGGGAATGCGGGAGACGCCCCTTTGGAAGCTCTCATCGCGGCAATCGCCTCCCTTGCGGTATTCATACCCATTCCCATTGCCGCGCTCCTAAGTTTTGCGCTGAACACACTCGTCATATCCGGCGGGCGCGTGTTCATCCGCAAGGGCTTAAGCGGGCGCAATATATCCTTTGGGATAGCCAGAACAACATTAGGGGGCGGTACCTGAACGGTATCGCCTCTCTTTTTAGATTTTGCGGCTTTATTATTTGCCCATATCGCTTCCAAGGTCGGAACGGTTAGCTGTTTGTTTAGCCGAAATGAGTCGAAGAACCCGGTTTATGCAACAGCGAAAACCGGGTTCCTCGTAAAATGAAGCCTGAAAACATAACTATGATATAGTCGCCGCGCGGACGGCGGCGATATGGGGAGGCAGGCGACCATATTGCTTAACAAACGTTCATTTTTTTATCAGGCGTCGATACTCGCGGCATCTAATATGGTGCTGCTGCTTTTAGGCTTTGCGTACCGCGTGCTGTTGGGCAGATTTGCCGGGCCGGAGGGTGTGGGCGTGTACACGCTGGTGATACAGGTGTATGCCATTGTGATGTCCGTATGCGTTTCGGGTATTTGCGTCGCCGTTACGCATGTGACGGCGAGATTGTACGCCCACGGGGATATTAAGGGGCTACGAAAGCTCGTCCGTTTTGCGGTGCTTTGTTTTCTGGGACTTTTGGGTGTTTTCTCCCTGCCCATACTTCTATTGCGCAAAGAAATAGCCGCCGTGATACTGGGCGACCCGCGTACCGCAAACGCGCTTTGGATGATACTGATCTGCATCTTACTCACCGGTATTGAGAACATTTTCAAGGCGATGTTCCATGGCACGCGGCAAGTCCGGTTTGCTGCAATATCCGAGGTAGGGGAGCAGCTGCTGCGCATTGCGCTCGCGTGGATGCTGCTTACGCGCTATCTCAACGGCGATCACGGATACACGGCGTTTTTGATTTTGCTGGGCATGACGCTGAGCGAAGTGTACAGTGTTCTGTTCTTAGGCATTTCCTACGGTGTAAAATTCCTGCGCGGACAGAAAACCGCCGCCGCATCAACGCGCGATATCCGGCACCGCTTTTTAAAAATCGCCGTGCCCTCCGCATTCACCTCCGCGCTGGCGAATGTGTTTTCTGCCGTATCGGTCGTTATATTTCCTTTACGGCTGGCGCTGGCGGGGTATACGAGGGTGGAAGCCGTCAGCGCGCTCGGCCTGATATCGGGTATGATATTGCCCATCATGATGCTGCCGAACGCATTTGTAGGCGCGCTATGCACCTTACTGATGCCGAGCATAGCGGGCAGTATCGCGCGTAAGGATTCACGCGATCTTGCGCGCAAAGTCGAGAAAGGGATTGAGGCCGCGGGCCTCTTAGGGCTACCCTCCACGGCAATGCTGCTGCCCTTTATACCGCTCCTGTGCAGGCTTCTTTACGGACAGACTGTTCCGCCTTTTCTGGCTACAGCGCTGTTTATACAGACCATTTCCACTTACTATTTAATTCTGACGGCCAGTATATTGAACGGTCTCGGCATGCAAAAGAAAGTGCTTTTGCTTGCGGCAACAGGGGAGATGATACAGTTTGCATTGGTGTGGGTGCTCACAGCTATGCCGGCGTTGCATGTATATGGCTATATACTGGGTATGGTATGCGGCAATGTTGTGCGCATATCCGCCGGGTTAATTTTCATCCACAGAGCGACACATACTCCCCCGCATTTTTTTAATGCGGGAATCATTCCTGTGTCCTGCGCGCTGATACTTTACGCCTGTGCGCAGCTGTTTTACCTGAGCGCGTCGGGACAAGGAATTGCTGTCTTACCTGCGCTGCTCGTAAGCCTGCTGCTGTGTATCTGCGTGTATATCGTACTGCTGCGTCTTTTCGGGGTGCGCCTATGGCCGTATATGCAGCGAGTGGTACTGCATAACGATCCGGTGCGGGCGAAGCCAACGGCGCAAGCAGAGGGGGATGTTTGATTGGCGGCCTTGTTTGCTTCTTTGCAGAAGCGAGAGCCGATGCCAAAGGCGCTGAGCGTCTATTTTATCCTTGACACCGGAACCGCTTCTGTTGTTTTGTCATTTAGTACTTGATTTTGCTTAGCAGGCTTGTCGGTGAAAGTGTCCAAAATATCTGTTTTGTCGGTGGATTATCATGCTATGCCTATGCAAACCTTGCGCAATAGGCGCTTTCGCCGTACGCCCGGATCAACGCTTTGAGCGTGGACGGCCCGGCCACCCCGTCGGTTTTGAGCCTATGCTCCTTTTGGAACGCGATGAGGGCTTCCTTTGTGGTTTTTCCGAAATAGCCGTCCGCCTCCACGTCGTATCCGAGCTTAGAGAGCATGTACTGCACCCTGTGTACCCGCTTCCCGGGCTCGCAGCCAAATTGCGGCCATTGGTAAACGCGTTCATACAGCGCGGGCGGTATGGTAGAGTTTCTGCTGCGGCCGCTGTAGGATTCGGTATAAAAGCAGTGTCCGCCTATCTTGACGCAGAAGGTATGGCCGCCCCAGTTTTCACCGGCGGGCTTATTCGATTGGAAGAAGAAAACGTTTTGCGGGATCACCCAAACTTCCTTTTCGAGCACCTGCTTGGCGGCGTAAACGCACGCGGAACTGGGTCGAATGGACGCGGAATACCCAGAGAACTGGCCGGGGGCGGTGATAACGGCCTTGATCGTATCGCCGGGGTATCCGCGCGCAAGCACGCGGTTCATCACCACGTTCGCCACCGCGAGCTTTCCCTTCAGCGACTCGCCGCGCGCTTCGCCGCAGATCAGCTTCGCGAGCATGTTAAGCTCCTCGTCGGTATATGTGTAATGGTTGGAGGAATAGCCGTAATCGCCGTAATAACGGTCCGCCTTCAGGCGGTAAAATTCGATCAGCGCGTCAAAATCGACCGGCGTAAGGCTGGGTGTAGGGGATAAGGCCGGCCCGGGCGTGGCGCCCTGATCGGGGGGCGGTGTTGCCGTGCCGACCGGCGAAGCCGTCGGCTGATCGGGGAGCGGCGTTGCCGTGCCGGCCGGCGGGGCCGTCGGCTGACCGGGCGTCGCCTGCGCTTCGCCTTCAAAAGCGTCCCCGCCGGGGCTGACGCTCGGACTTGTCTGCTGTCCATTATCGCCGATCTGCACGATATCGCTGCCGGAGATGGGGGAGCTTGGACGCCCCAACAGGCATATAAGCAAGATGACCGCGAAAACGCAGCCGGCGAGCGCGTATAGGGGTAGCCGGGTGTTTCTTCTTAATGCCCTGCCGATTTTGCCGCGGGCGCCGAAGGGGCCATGGAGTATATTTTTGAGGCTATGCGCCCGTGTTTTTCTTATCATGCAGCCGTTTCCTTGCTGTTTTTATAGAATCATGCACAAAAATGAAGCAATACATACGCCACCGCTCCTCCCCCATCGTATAATGACGATAAAGGAACGTAAAGCAAACTTTTATTTTTTGGAGCATGCCGACGGAAAATCCGATCGACCGACGCTGAAAGCTCGAGGAAGAGGTCTTTTCCTAATAAAGTCACCAAGGAAAAGAAGGTTTTCCCGGCGTGGCATAAAAATTGGAACTCAGCTTAGGGTGGAGACGGCGTACATCCGCGCGAAGGCGCCGTTTTCTTCGCGAACCATCGTTAAAAATTCCCAGCCGCACCGTTCGTAAAAGTCCGTATGATCCGTGATCAGATAGAGCTTTTCAAACCCTATACGACCCGCGTCTTTTCTTGCAAAATCCAAAATATGCTTTGCGATGCCCCGCTTGCGGTGCTCCTTTTCCACGAACAAAGCGCATAGATTGGGGCTTAGGTCTTTTCTGTCGTGGAAGTCGTTATCTATCATCCCCGCGCCCGCTATGATATTGAGGTCTTCATCCAAAACGAGATACCATTGCGGTATCCCCGTTTTTCGGCCGGTGCATTGCCGGATGCTTTCCCTGTACGCTTCAAGCGGGATGCCCCATTTTTCGTGAAACCATAAAGCCGCTTTTTCCGAAAATTCGGGATGCTCGCATAGCTTCGTTATCGTCACGGCCGTCATTTTGTGCTCCTTCAAACTTCCTTCTTAAAAGAATAGCAAATTATACGGCGCCCCGCAATGCTTCCCGGCCTTCTGCGGCCTTTATCAGGAATGATTATTTATGGTATTTTTGTTATTTTTATACCTTAAATACAACAATTCTTCCTAGCGTAACAGAATCGTATGCATTAAACTCAACAAGGAATGAAAAGCGATGCTTTGGGGGCGTGCAATGTTGGAGCAGATGGTCTTAAAGATAGGGTTGATCGTCGCGGCGGTCTTTCTGCTTTTTAGCGTGGACGATCTTATATGGGATATCGTGAACATCGTGCGCGTGATACGGCTTAAGGGGCCCGAGCGTCTGCCGCTCGAGCGGCTCGACGCCGCGCCGCCGAAGCTTCTCGCGGTGATGATCGCCGCGTGGCGCGAGGATAACGTGATCGGGGACGTCGTGGAAAACATGCTCAAATCGCTGCAATATCCGCAGTCGATGTACCATGTTTTTATCGGCGTATACCCGAACGACGGCGCAACCATGCGCGTCGTAAGGGGGCTCGAGGCGGCGCATTTCAATGTGCACATGGTGGTGAACGCTTGCCCCGGCCCCACGTCCAAGGCGGATAACGTGAACAGCATCATCCGCTTTATAAGGCGGTTCGAGCTTGAGCGGAGCTGGCGCTTCAGTTCCGTTACCCTGCACGATTCCGAGGACGTGGTGCACCCCTACGAGCTTAAGCTCACCAATTACCTGCTCGATTCCTACGACGTGCTCCAGTTCCCCGTGATCCCCTTACAAAAAATACCCACGCTCAAAACGGCGTTTCGGCGGATGACCGTTGGCACCTATGCCGATGAGTTTGCCGAAAACCATTTTAGGACCATGGGCTCGCGCGAGGCGATGTCCGCCGTGGTGCCCTCCGCGGGCACCGGATACGCGCTGTCGCACGATATCCTCGACAGCTTCGGCGACGCGCCCGTTTTCCCGGAAGACAGCCTTACCGAGGATTATAAGCTCTCGCTCATTCTCGCGGAAAGGGGCTTTCGCACGCATTTCGTGCTGGAAAAGCTGCCGCGCCTCATGGACAGCGGCGTCGTACGCTGGGACTATGTGGCCACAAGGAGCTTTTTCCCCGATACCTTCGGTGCGGCCGTGCGGCAGAAAACGCGCTGGATCTACGGCATCACCATGCAGTCGGCAAAAGTATCCGAAATTTTCAAGCCCGGCAAGCTGGGTTTTGCGGGCCGCTACTCCCTTTATAAAGACCTCAAGGCGAAGCTAAGTAACCTCATCGTGCTGCCCGGCTACCTCGTGTTTTTATACTATGTCGCGTCGCTGTTCGTCGACCTGCCCGTGATGTACCCAAGGCACACGCTCGCCTACGCGCTTTGCGTGTTCCTCACCTGCATGATGGTGCTGCGCCAGTTCATGCGCGCGGTGTCCATCGCGAATTTTTACGGCTTTAAGAGCATGGCGGTATCGTGCCTGCTCCCTCCGCTCATGCCCGTGCGCCTTGTTTGGGGCAACATCATCAACATGACGGCCACCCTCAAGGCGTGGAGGCTGTATTTCTT
>JAJFTZ010000062.1 GCA_021372675.1 Eubacteriales bacterium | reverse complement strand
CCGCTTTTCCTGCCAAGGCTGGTTCCTCGCGCTTTTGGCCGCGGCGAGCTTTTTTATAACGGGCAGTTTTTTGAACCGCGGCATATCCAACGCCATCGGCTGCGCGCTGCCGGGCGGCGGCGTATCCTTCGGCTACAATTTGATGGTGGGCCTCAATATCGAGGCAAAGGGCGCGTGGAACCAGACGGACGCGGAGTTTTTCGCGGCGCAGTTTGCGCAAGCGGGCGCTGTGGCGGCGCATAAGGCGAGCCTCGGTGTTGCGCTCGGGCGCGTGAAAGCGGACCCCGTGGGCATAGAAAACCTGATGTTCGAAAAGTTTTCCTACCTTTGGAAAAACGACGATTACGGCGCCACGTGGACGGGCCTCTTTTTGGAGCAGCAGAGCGCTTTAACGCCCGCGCGCCAAGGCTTTATCGACAGGCTCACGCGGTGGAACGACGGCTTTTACCTGATGGGTGTATTCTTTTCCGCCGTATACGCCGCCCGGGCGTTCAAACGGCGTACGGAAAGCCCCGCGCAGGTGTTTTTGCTTTTATTTATCGGTATCGCGGCGCTCCACATGCTCGTGGAATCTCAAAACCGCTATCATTACCTGATGCTTCCCGTATTTGCGATCCTCGCCGCCTTGGGCGTTGCGGACATTGTAAAGGGCCGCAGCTCAAAGGAGGAAGCGGATTGAAAAGGATACTCGTCGTGTTTGGAACCCGCCCGGAGGCGATCAAAATGTGTCCGCTGGTGCTGGCGCTTAAAAAAACGCCCGCCTTCAAAACCGTCGTATGTGTTACGGGCCAGCACAGGGAAATGCTGGATCAGGTGCTCGGCTTTTTTAAGGTAACGCCCGATCACGACCTTTGCGTTATGCGCGAGCGGCAAACGCTTTTTGACATTACCTTCAGGGTCATGGAGGGGCTTCGCGGCGTATACGGACAGGAACTACCCGACGCGGTGCTCGTGCACGGCGATACGCCCACGACCTTTGCCGCGGCCCTCGCCGCGTTTTACATGAAGATACCCGTCGGCCACGTGGAGGCGGGTCTTCGCACGTACGATATTTACGCGCCCTTTCCCGAGGAGTTCGACCGGCAGGCGGCGGGGCTTATCGCGAAATGGCATTTTGCGCCAACGGAGCGCGCGAGGCAAAACCTTTTAAGCGAGGGCAAGGACCCGCGCGCCGTGTATATAACGGGCAACACCGTGATCGACGCGCTCAAGCTCACCACGGGCAAAGGCTTTACGGACGACGCGCTCGCATGGGCGGAGGGCAGCCGCATGGTGCTTTTGACGGCGCACCGGCGGGAAAACTGGGGCGGGCCTTTGGAGCGCATCTTTCGCGGCGTAAGGCGCGCGGTGGAGGAAACGCCGGATGTTAAGCTGCTGTTTCCCGTGCACCATAACCCCGTGGTGCGGCGCGCGGCTGAGCTTTTACGCGGCTTCGAGCGCATACGCCTCATAGAGCCCGTGGACGTGCTGGCCTTTCACAACTACATCGCCCGCTGCTATATGATCCTCACCGACAGCGGCGGGATACAGGAGGAGGCCTCCGCCTTCGGAAAGCCCGTGCTGGTGCTGCGGGATGTGACGGAGCGGCCCGAGGGCGTGGAGGCGGGCACCCTAAAGCTCGTGGGCACGGAGGAGGAGGCGGTGTATCAAGGCTTTTTGCGGCTTCTGACCGACCGCACGGAATACGGGCGCATGAGCCGCGCGGTCAGCCCCTACGGCGACGGCCATGCCTGCGAGCGTATCGTAAATGCGCTTCTCGATTCTTTCCGCGAAAACTGAATATGCGCCATTTTGCTTTTATGCGCGGCGGCCCGCATAAAAATACCGGAAATTCCGGCAAAACTTAGCAAAGCGGGGGCGGTTCTCCGCAGTTTTGCACAAACCATGGGAAAATCCTTCTGCGCATACATTACTTACACATGGCTTCACAAACGCCGAACATGCTAGAATCGAAGCATCAAATCGGGGAGTGACGACATGTATCTTAAAACAAAATCCGCGTTTGCGCTTTTGATGGCGCTTATGTTTTTCCTGTGCTTCGCGCTTGCGGGGCAAAGCGCGCTCGCCGCGGAAAGCGGGGAAGGCACCATCGTCAACTGTAAAAAGGCGGTCAACGTGCGAAGCGGGCCGGGCACCGGCTATAAAAAGCTCGGCACGGCGCCTCTGGGCGCCAAGTATCCCGTGCTTGAAACCTTAAGCGGCTGGTACAAAATAAGCTATCAGGGGAAAACCGGCTATGTGAGCAAAAGCTATATGGCGTTTTCCGCCGCGGCGGGGGGAAATCCCTCCGCGCCTCCCGCGCCTTCCGCATCCGGCGTGACGGGGACGGTCGTAAATTGCACCAGCGCCGTGAACGTGCGAAGCGGCCCCGGAACCGGCTTTCAAAAGCTCGGCACGGCGAAAAAGGGCGCAGCATACCCCGTGCTCGGGCAGGAGGGGGATTGGTATAAGATCGCCTATTCCGGCAAAACCGCCTACATCCACACGTCGTATTTATCCCTTCGCTCGGACGCGGCCGAGCCGGCGGCGGATACGAGCGCGGTGGTAAGCGGCTACTACGCCTCGTGGGCCGCCCATTCCGGCTTTACGCCGCTCGATCTTAAAAACGCGGGGCAGCTGACGCATATCTTCTATGCGTTTGCAAACATAGGTTCCGACCTCAAGGTGACGATGGGTGACCCTAAGGTAGACCCTGCCAACTTTCAGGAGCTTATTAAGCTTAAAGAGCGGTATCCGCAGCTCAAGACCATACTTTCCGTAGGCGGCTGGACGTGGTCCGCCCGCTTTTCGGACGCCGCCTCCACTTCGGCGCGCAGGTCGGCGTTTGCCGACAGCGCCGTGAATTTCATGGTGAAATACGGCTTCGACGGCATCGACATCGATTGGGAATTTCCCGTTTCGGGCGGCCTTTCCTCGAATAAAACGCGCGCCGCCGACAAGGGCAATTTCACGCTGCTGATGAAAACGCTGCGCGAAAAATTATCCGCGCGGGGAGCCTTGGACGGGAAGCGGTACCTGCTGACCTTCGCCGGCCCGAGCGACGCGGCGGTCCTCAAGAACTTCGAGCTTAAAGAGGTGGCGCCCTATGTGGATTTCGCGCTCGCCATGACCTACGATATACACGGCGGCGCGGGAAAGTATACGGATTTCAACGCGCCGCTCTATAAGCCCGCAGAGGCTTCGCCGCAGTTTCAATGGAGCGCGGACGATGCCGTGAACGCATGGCTCAACGCGGGCTTCCCGCGCGAAAAGCTTACGTTAGGCGTACCGTTCTACGGCAGGCAGTTCACGAAGGCGGCCGCGGGCGGAAACGGGCTATACCAAACCTTCTATAAAGCCTCGTCGGTAAGTTACGACGTGATCCTCGCGCAGTATTTGAGCGACCCTTCCTACACGCGCTACTTCCACCCCGACGCGTGCGTGCCGTGGCTTTATAACGGCAGCACGTTCCTCTCCTACGACGACGCGCAGTCGATCGCGGAAAAGGGGGCTTACATCAAAGCGAGAGGGCTTCGCGGCGCGGGCATCTGGGAGCTTTCGCAAAACGCGGACGGAACGCTTCTCGACGCGCTGTACAACGGTATGGGCGGGAAATAGGATATCGGCGCAAAGAACCCCCGGAAGCTCCGGGGGTTCTGTTTGTATGCCGGCGGCGCCGACGGCTTCCGCGGCTGCCGCGCGCCGCTTGACGACCGGATGCAGGCGCTGCGTGAGACGGGACGCGCGCCCATAGGGCGGTAGCGGGGGAGGGCGAAAGGGATAGGGTCAATACTCCAAAACCATAATGTGTTCCTTCCCAAACACCTGTCCGTTGAAGGCAAATCCCAGGCTTTCGTACAGATGTACGGAAATACTTCCACTTCTGTTAACGCCGAGATATATTTTATGATGTGCGTTATCCCGCTTTATGGCGTCAATGACCTTATTCATAGCCTGTCTGCCATATCCCTTGTTTTGATGCGCTTTGTCGATCATCAGGCGATAGATCCAATATTCGCCGTCATCACGGTCAACACAGTACATGGCGAAGCCAACCAAGGCTTCGTCGTTGTAGATTGCCAGCGGGACGCATTCAGGCTGAACGTATGCCTGCGCGATGGAAACCGCGTTGCTCACAACCAAGTCCTCCTGCTCTTTTACGAGGGAAAGATTTATGACGTCCCAAAAGTTTTCCGCATCTATTTGTTTTAATATAATCATATTTTCTCCTCCTCAAGGTTTAAAGCGGCGCTATCCTTCCACGGCTTATCTAAAATTGAAAGCGCGTACAAACAGGATTTTGCAAAGGATGCTTCAATGCCGTTGCGGGCGCGCCCCTGCCGCATACTTCGCAAATTCTCGTTCATTTGCCAATTATCATACCACATGGAAAGCTTCTTATCAAAAAGCGGAACGGCGCAAACCGCATTTCAAGGCAGCGGACGCTCATGCTCTCCGCCGCAATACAAAACTCCAAACGGTATGGAAAAGGGAACCTCGATTTCGGGCAAGTAAAGCATCCTGCATTTGGACATGAAAGTTCGAAAGCGGCAAAACCTTATTTCTGTTTTTATGCAAAAAGTAGGGTAAATAAAAAACGTCCGTATTTAGGCGTTTTGGCGAACGAAAGGAATCGTTGTTTGGAGCGCCCGTCTTTTTCATTCCGAGGCTCGGCCCCAATTCATAAAAATGATGCATCTTCTTTCAAGGTGTTTTGCATATATCTCCTGTTGCTTTTTCGAATGAATTCTGCTATGCTAACAAAAATTAAAATGTATTTTTAAACAATATATGTGATCCTGAGGCAAGAGGTATGAGCGATCCGTTTCAGCATGTGAAGCTTTGTTGGATGCCGGACATGCGCTCCGAGGAGCGTCGTTTTGCCGTGGAGCTCGCGCACCTTATCGGATTTCACGCCGTCGCTATGGAGTTCCCTGTGCTGGAGCGCGCGGCCGCCTGTGAGGATACGCTTTATTTCTGCGTTTGCAGCGCCCCTTGCGGCGCCGTTTTTTATTCCGACGGGTTTTCGCTGTCACGGCAAAACAATGTGGTTGGCGTGCGGCTCAACGGCCGCGCGGAGGCGGCGTACCGCTTTATCGCGGAAAACTACGTGGGCTTAACGGGCATAACGTCGTTCTCGCGCCGCGGCGCCATAGAGGGATATGCGGCCGCTTCGGACGCCGCGCGGCCCATGCGCCCGCGTTACGACCGCGCGCAAATAGGTCTCGAGGGAATTTTTGAAACCGGGCTGCTGCTTTTCGACGACGATAACGACGGCTTGCCCGACCGCGAGAATGTGAAATTCCTCCTGCCGGATACGCTGGGCTATGGGCGGCTTTCCGCCATGTGCGACCTCGCGGCACGCTTTGGCATGGAGACCACGGGCATAGAGTATCCGCTTCTTGCGGACGCGGACGATGGGGAAATGAACCTCGTGCGCTTTGAGGATGGCGGCAGGCCGGGCATACGCCTCGAGCGCGACGGCCGCGTAAACGCAATCGTCACGGGCGGCGAGGACGCAGCCGCGTTCATGGCGGAATTCGCCGGCAAATTTCCGCTCGCCGCGGAGGAAACGAGCCTTACCGACTGTGCGGAGCGGATGATCAGGAGCCTTCGTATGGGCGATCTGGACGGGCAGACGGCGGCGCTATTGGCGCTTGGCGAAAGGGCCGTAGGCGCGACTTGCGGCTTTTCCCCCAAGGTGGAGGAAAAGCGCGCGGCACTCGAGCGGCGCTGGCCGCATACCGCGTTTTCGTCGTATATCGACCTCGAGGAGGTTACAAAAAAGAGCTTCGAGCTTGAGTGGGAAGTCGAGAAGGCGGAGTGCATACTTCGGGAATTCTTGTTGCCGCTTCTCAAAAAAGGCGACCGCGTGGAGCTATACGGCGCGCTGAGCGAGGATAAGCCCGTGCGCGGCGCATTTATCAAAACCGCCGCCGCTCTCATCGAGGGCGAAGGCGCAGCCTTGGAGAATGCCGAGGTGCTGTGCGCCTATAAGCAGGGCTTCTCATGGCTCGAGGAGCGCGTTGCCCCGCGGCTCATGGGCAGCGGCGTGAAGCGAATCGAGGTGGGCTTTAAGCCCTTCCTTCGCCCCGGCGTTACGGATTGGGGCGATGAAAACGGCGCTTCCCCGAGCTATGCCACCGCCATGGGCGACCCCGCCCGCTGGTTTGACCTGCCCCTGAGGTATTTGCAGGAGCTTTTCCCCATCGACGACGTGATCGCGCCTGAGCTTGGCATCGACAGAAACGATATTGTGTTTGAAGCCTACGAAGGCGGCGAGGATATCACCTACCGCGTGCGCGCTTACGGCGCGGCGGGCGAGCTTATTTTAGAGGATTTTTACAAGGCGGCGTATGAGGAGCGGCCCTATCTCGATCTTTACCCCGAAATGGGCCTTGTACACCCCGCCACGGGTTTTTTACGCGCCAAGGTGAACGGGGGAACGGTGCTCGATTGCCGCGTCAAAACCGACCTTGAAAGCATTTGGGACGTTTACCAGAGCGAAGTGCTTCCTTACTGCAAAGGTCTCGCGC
Source organism: Eubacteriales bacterium (assembly GCA_021372675.1). GTDB lineage: Bacteria > Bacillota > Clostridia > Christensenellales > CAG-138 > UBA7707. The sequence continues at coordinate 36,695 of JAJFTZ010000062.1, read as the reverse complement.
TTTGCGGCGGGGCGCCTTCGGCTGCGATGCAGCCCTTTTTCGCGCAGATGCGCCTCGATATCACGGCGAGCGAGCCGGAGCGCCTTTTAGCCGTCCGCGAGGATCGCGTGGATCCCCTCAACGCACTTCACGAGGATATCTACTTCGCGGGGCTCGATATGTTCAAGGTGCTTGGACTCAATACCTCGGGCGAGAAGCTGGACGCGCCCGGGCTTTTCCTTCCCGTCATACGAAAAGCCGAGGGCAGGCCCAAGTTCATGATGACGCATTACCGGCAGCGCTTCAAGGAGCCCGTGATAGAGCTGAAGGACGGCGGCCGCGTCGCCGCCGGGAAAAGCGCGTGCACAAGCGCGGTGATAAGCGCCGTGTACCTTGAAAGCGAAGGGCTTGCGCTCGTTTTCGACGTGAACGCGGACGAAAGCGCCGCCCCCATGATCGCCGCTTACGCGGCGCTCTGCGGCGAGGGCTTTGCCGAGATGGCGCATTATTTGAACGGCTACGGCAGGCTTGTTTTGCGGCACAACAACCGCGCGTACACCGCCGTGCTCCCCAAGGAAACGGCGGCGGAAAAGGATATGGATATCGGCGATGTGGATATTATGGAGCGCTCGCTTATAGGCTACGCCGAATCTATGCGCGTCATAGAGCAGCTTAAGCGTGTGCGCGGCATAAGCGTGTATCGGGCGGGCGAAACGTACCGGGGGCGGGATATTTACGCCGTAAGGCTTTTACCCTCGCACAAAGGCTATGTGTCCCGCGTGAAGCTCATAACAAAAAACCCCGTGGAGCTTGTGAACGCCCGCCACCATGCCAACGAGGTATCGGGCACCAACGCCGTGTTCATAACGCTCAAGGCCATCCTTACGGACAAGGCCTACGAGGGGCTTGGAGACGAGTTGAACCTCGTTTTCATCCCTTTCGAAAACGCGGACGGCGCCGCCATCCACTACGAGCTGCAAAAGGACCACCCCACGTGGAAGCTTCACATCGCCCGCTACAACGCGCTCGGCAAGGAGTTTTACTGGGATTATTTCGACGTGGATACCATACACACCGAGGCGTTTTGCATACGCGACCACTATTACCGCTGGCTGCCCGATGTGTTTGCGGATTGCCACGGCGTACCGTCGCACGAATGGGAGCAGCAGTTTTCGGGTTATACCTCGCCGTGGTTCAAGGGATTTTGGCTGCCGCGCGCGCTTTTGTACGGCTACTTCTGGTACATTTCGGATACGGCATACCGCTTCAACGAAAGGCTTAACAGGCAATGGGCCGACGCCGTGGCAGAAGCCATGCTGCAGGATGGCGAGATAAGCGCTTGGAACGCCGATTGGCGCGACAGGCACGAGAAGTACGCGCACCGGTGGATGCCCAAGCTTTTTCCCGCCGACTACTATAAAAATATGATCAACTACTGGGTTCCCTCGACCTACAACCCCAAGCACGGTTACATGGCGGTGCGATTCCCCTGGATCACCTCCGTTTCCTACACGGCGGAGGTCGCGGACGAAACCGCGCAGGGCGATTATCTGTACCTGTGCGCGCGTACGCATGCGATGCATCTCCTCGCGGGGATAGCCCTCTTGCGCGGCGCCGGGTGCATATATGAGGAAACGACCGAAGGAAAGGAGGAGGGCCTTCAAATAAGGGCCGTACGCAAACGCCCCATAATTTCTCTTCCCGTGTAGGGGAAAAGCCGAAAGACAGCACTTATAACCAACGCAAATTTAACAAGGGGGAACATTATGATAAAACTGATCGGCGTATTCATCGTAGTGATCGGCTTTGCGCTCAACATCAACCCGATCGCGACCATCATTCTCGCGGCCCTCGTCACCGCTCTCACGGGCGGCATAGGCATCGACGGGCTGTTCAACACCCTCGGCACGGCGTTCGTTTCCAACAGGAGCATGTGTATCTTCATCGCCATCATGGTGCTCACGGGGACCTTGGAGCGCAACGGGCTTAAGGCGGCGGCCACAAAGCTTATATCCAAGGTCAAAAACAGCACCGCGGGCCTTGTGATCGGCGCGTATGGCGTGATGCGCGTCTTCTTCGCGGCGTTCAACGTGAGCTTCGGCGGCGCGGCCGGTTTCGTCCGTCCCGTTGTGATGCCTATGGCGATCGGCGCGATCGAGGCCTCCGGCAAGACCCCTAATGAGGATCATGTGGAAGCCCTCAAGGGCATGGGCGCCGGTATGGAAAACATCACATGGTTCTTCGGCCAGGTGCTGTTCGTCGGTGGCGCCGGAGCGATTTTGGTGCAGACCACCCTCGACGGGCTGGGCTATAAGGCAGAGCTTCTCGACCTTGCGAGCGTGGAGCTTCCCGTCGCCATCTTCGCCACGCTGGTGGCTATCGTGTACTACTTCATCACCGATAGAAACCTTAGGAAAAAATACTATGTGGCTGAGACAAAACAATACGCAAAGGAGGCCAAATAAATGTTTGCATACCTTGCGGAAATGACGCCCAGCAACATTCTGCTTGAAATCTTGTATTTCCTGATGGGCCTCGTTGCGCTCAATACGGGCATCAAAAACCTTCGCGACGAGGAGAACCCCCACAGGGTGGGCACGTTTATCTTCTGGGGCGCTTTGGCCCTTATCTTCCTCGTCGGCAAATTCCTCAACGCCAACTTCACATGGGGTCCGCTCGTGACGGGCATCCTCGTCATCATCATGGCCGCTCCCGCCATCATCAAAAAGATGGGCCCCGGCAAGAGCGAAGCCCCCAGCGCCGAGGAAATGAACAAGCAGTTTGAAAAGATCGGCATGAAGATCTTCATCCCCGCGCTTTGCATCGGCCTGTTCGCTCTCTGCTTCGCCTTGTTCACCAAGCTCAACGCGCTCGTGGGCGTGGGCTGCGGCGTGCTCGTGGGCGCGATCCTTGTGATGATCTTCGATAAGAAGAACAAGCCCTCCACGTTCATCAACGATTCCCGCCGCCTGCTCGATATGGTGGGCGAGCTGAGCATGCTGCCCATGCTTTTGGGCGCGCTCGGCGCCGTGTTCACCGCGGCCGGAGTAGGCGACGTGATCGCGGGCTATGTCGGCAAGGTCATCCCCGCGGGCAACGTTACCATAGGCATCATCGTGTACTGCATCGCGATGCCGCTGTTCACGATTATCATGGGCAACGCGTTTGCCGCCATCACGGTCATCACCGTAGGCATCGGCGGCCCGTTCGTACTCGCGTACGGAGCGAACCCGGTGATCGTGGGTATGCTGGCGCTCACCTGCGGCTACTGCGGCACCCTCTGCACGCCCATGGCCGCGAACTTCAACATCACCCCGGTGGCGATCCTCGAAATGAAGAACAAGTACGGCGTCATCAAACGGCAGATCGTACCCGCCGTGATCATCCTCATCTTCCAAATTTGCTATATGCTGATCGCAGCATAACCGTTCTTTTGCTCCCGGGAAGGGCCGTTTGCGCCCTTCCCGGAAAGAAAAACAAGGTGATCGATAAAACATGCCGACAGTCGAACAGGGCGCATCCATCGTCGTCAACGAGTGGCTGCATATAAAAAGCGGGAATACCCTCACCATACTCACCGATGAAAGCTGCAGGGCGCAGGCGGAGCTTCTCGCCGCCGCCGCGCGAAAGGTGGGCGCGGAGGAAAAACTCCTCCTCCTTCCCGTGGAGCGGGAGCAGGCGGCCGCCATTTTGGGCGCCGAGCCCTATGCCTCCGCGCTCGATACGAGCGAATTCATCATAGGCGCGACGCGCTATTCCCTTATCACTTCGAAAAAGATCAGTACGGTAACGGCGGCGGGCCGCCGCTACCTTTCTCTTCCTCTTTCCGCCAACGACGGCAAGCCCATGCTGGGCTTTGATTTTATGGCTATGTCCCCCGTAAGGGTGCGGGAAATAGCGCGCGGCATTTTAGCCCACATGGAAAACTGCCGTGAGATACGCGTCACAACCCCCGCCGGCACCGACCTTACGCTCGACATCAGAGGGCGGCGCGCGAATTTCTTTTCGGGCGATTTTTCAAACGGTACGCGGTGCGATTCCTCCTGCTTCGAGGCCTATATCGCGCCCGTGGAAACGGGCACGAACGGCGTTATGGCGGTGGACGGCTCCTTCGGCTACATCGGCGCGCCGGAAAAGCCCCTCCGTATCGAATTTAAAAACGGCAGGGCCGTTTCCATCGAAAACAGCGCCGACGGCGAAAGGCTTCGCGCCTACATCGCGAGCTTTCGTGACGGGAATATGCTCGTTGCCGCTGAATTCGGCCTGGGCCTGAACCTTTTCGGGCGCTGTACCGGCAACTGCTATATCGAGGATGAATCCGCCTTCGGGACGTTCCACATCGGCATGGGGCGCAACCTTACGCTCGGCGGGCAAAGCGACGCCGCGGGCCATTACGACCTCGTGTGCTTTCGCCCAACCGTCTTTATGGACGGCACGATCCTCATGAAGGACGGTATTTTGATCGAAGACTAAATCATGGAGGACATGCGTATGAAAATCCTGTTTACCGCATTCGACCCCTTCGGCGGCGAATCCATCAACCCCGCCAACGAGGCTGTAAAGCTTTTGCCCGACGTTATCGCGGGCGCGGAGGTCGTTAAGGTGGAAATTCCCACCGTTTTCCGCAAGGGCGCGGCAAAGATGAAGGAGGCCGTGGAGCTTTACAAGCCCGATTATGTGATCTGCGTGGGGCAGGCGGGCGGGCGCGCCACGATCACCCCGGAGTTTGTGGCCATCAACTATCAGGACGCCCGCATTCCGGACAACGAAAAGCATCAGCCCGTAGGCGAGACCATTTTTGAGGACGGCGAAAACGCTTATTTTACCCGCCTGCCCGTGAAGGCCATTGTCGAAACGCTCAAGAAAAACGGTATACCCGCCTCCGTATCCTATACCGCGGGCACCTATGTGTGCAACGACGTGATGTATTATCTCCTTTATTACATCCAAAAAGAATGGCCGAATATCGTCGGCGGTTTCATCCATGTGCCCTATGTGACGGAGCAGGCCGTGAACCTTCCCGCCACCACCCCGAGCATGACCTCTTCGATGATCAGCGACGCGCTCCGCATCGCGGCGGAGGTCACCATCCTCCAAAAGGAGGATATCAAAACGGTGGGCGGGGAGACCCACTGACAGGAGAGACCCACTGACAGAAGCAAGGAGGCGCGCGTGTCGATTTTTTCCAAAAAAGAACTGCTTCCCTTAACGGTGGAGCTGACGGAGCTGCCCTTTGAACTCATGGCGGTCGGCCGTTCCAAGGTGACGACCGAGGCGGGCGTCTACCTCGATGCGCAGGTGATCGTGGACAGGTATGCCAAGCTCGCCCCGCAGATCAAAAACAAGACCGCGCCCTACTATAACGCCACCGTCACTTTCCAAAAAGACGGCGAGGGAAAGTTCCGTTACTTCGTGGGCACCTGCGTGACGGAGCTGCCGCGCGGCAAAAATAAGATCGACGGCGCGGAGGAAATCCAACTCCCCGAAAACACCCCCTGCGCCAAGCTCGTCGTGCAGGCAAAAAGCGTATCCGGGTGGCCTCTTGCCCTCGGCAGGGCGCGGCAGCTTTTTTACGAAACATGGCTGCCGCAAAGCGGGCGAAGGAGTCACGAGATCGTCGAGTGCATTGAGCTTTACGGCCCCGAGGGCAGAGACCGGCACCCCGTTATGGAGCTGTATTTTCCGCTTGCCTGAGTGTCCTCAGACCGCTCTTGCCGCCCGTGCCGAACCGCGCGCGGCGGCCTAGGCACGAAATTCCGGCCGCTAAAATCGCGCCACCGGCGCGATTTTGCCGCTTGCGCGGCCGCGGCTTCGACTCCCCTGAACAATACAAAACAAAACACCCGCAATCTTGGGGTTGCAGGTGTTTTGTTTTGGTACCCGGTAGGGGAGTCCCGGCGGCGCTGGGGCAGTGCCGCCGCCAGCCCGGGGCACTGAAAAACAATTCACAGGACTGTTTTTCACCTCGCGCGGCTCGACCGTACCCTTCGTCTCTCCTACCTCTTGATTTAGAAAAACAAAAGCCCATCCCGCAAGGATGAGCTTTTGTTTTTGTATTGTTGATTTGGTTTAGATATGTAGGAAATCCTTGTAGCTGGAATAATCTATTTGCATTCGACAAGGCATTTATACATCTTGATAACATCCTGCCTTTCCGTCTCATTCTTTTCCATATCCAATAACTTCTGGAGGGTATCTCCTTCCAGATACATTGCCTTATCTTTCTCATAATTGACACTCGTATTGCTTGCCGTTTAGCGCGCTGCCTTCTTTCGCTTGGTGCGCCCCCAATCGCTTATCTCGACAAGTTTCGCAGCGCGTGGTAAAATTTTCAAAACCCCTCACGGAAAGGATGCGCGCCATGCTCCGTATTGCCCTTTGCGACGATGCACCGAACGAGCTTGCCACGTTAAAGGCTATGACGGACGAATATATAAAAGCGTGCGGCTTGGATGCCGAGCTTAAGATATTTTCCCATCCTGATAAACTTCTTTCCGTTTGCGAAACGGAGAGCTTTCACATTTACCTGCTGGATATTGTGATGCCCATGGTGAGCGGTTTGGAATTGGGGCAAAGTATACGCCGCATGAACCAAGAAGCCGAGATCATCTACATTACCACCGAACCCGGCTACGCGTTGGATGCGTATGCCGTAAACCCGCTTCATTACCTGATCAAACCCGTAGCAAAGGAAAGCCTTTTTAAAGCGCTGGAGCTTGCCGTGGCCAAGGTGGATTTCGGCAAGGAAATTACCGTTACCGTGAAAATCAAGGAGGGCCTGCGCACCTTGTCCGCAGGACAGATCGCCTGCTGCGAGTATAAAAACCACGCCGCGCGCTATACGCTTATCGGCGGAGAGCGGGTGGAAACTATCACGCTTGCCTGCGGCTTTGCCGAGCATATCGCGCCGCTCCTGCGGGATGCGCGCTTCCTTTCGCCCCATGTTTCCTTTGCGCTCAACATGAGCCGCGTGGAAAAGCTGGCGCGCGAGGGTTTTTATTTGCGCGAGGGCGGCTTTGTGCCCGTTTCCGCCAAGCGGTATGCCGCTGTGCGCAATGCTTATTTGAACTACCGTTTGAGCAGGGAGGAGACCTGATGGAACTGTTTTTTGCACACTTCCTGCGCGGCGCCGTATCCGCCATCGCCAACGTGGTGCTTTTCATCTCGCTTTTGCAGCCGAAATACAGCAGGAAAGTCACCAACCTCGTCATGCTCGCCATCCTGACGCTGAATCTGTCAACGGCGGTTTATTGCTATAGCAGCGGCAACCTCACTTTGCTTGCAAAAATCGATGTGGTATTGTTCGTGCTGCTGTGTTTTGCGGCGCGGCCCTTTTTTCGGGACAGCTTCATGCAGTGGCTGTTTTCTTACATCACGGTGATGAACGTAAGCTTTATCGTGCTGGTGCTTAGCTTTGTTTTTTCAAGGTCTCTGCCCCACCCCGCATATATGAACACCCTATGGCGGCTGATTCTTTTTACGGCAGCTATTCTGCTGTTCCGCAAGGTGCTACGGCCCCTCTACCGTCAGGCGGCGGAGCACTGGGCGGTGTTTTTCTATGTGGCGGGCAGCGCTTTTTTGGCCTTTTCGTGGTTCATGCTCAGCGGCGATGATATTGTAGAAACCCTTACGATACAAGCCGTGCCTCTGCTTTGGCTCGTTCTTGTGACGCTGGCGGCGTATGGCTCGGTGTTTCACGGCCTCAAGAGCGTAGGCGCACAATACCGCCTGAAGCAGGATAAAGCCCTGTTGGAGCTGTCCGGCGAGGCCATGAAGCAGCGCCTTTCCCTTATGGATGAGGCGGTAGGGCAAATGCGCGTTGTGCAGCACGATCAGCGTCACCTTAACGCCACCCTTTTAGAGCTGATGCAAAATGGCGACACGGAAAATGCCGCCGCTTTGCTTCGCCGGCAGATTGCCGCTTTACCGCAAAGGCCGGTGCGTTATTGCGAAAACATCGCCGTAAACGCCGCCGCAAGCTACTATGCCGCCTTGGCCGAGGGGCGGAGAATCCGTTGTGATATTAGGCTGGATGTTCCCGAAAAGCTTCCATTTTCCGAGCTTTCCCTATCTATGGCGCTTTCTAACCTGATGGAAAATGCCATACACGCCTGCGAAAAGCTCGACCCCCAAGCGGAGCGTTGTTTCCGCGTCCGCGCCGTCTACACCGGCCAGCTCATTTTAGAGGTGGAAAACCCCTATTCCGGCGAGATACCGCTGGATAAAAACGGTTATCCCGCCGCCCGTGAGGCGGGGCATGGATGGGGCGGCGAGAGCATCCGTGCCTTTGTGCGGGAAAACGGCGGAGAACTTCTTTACCAAATGGATAACGGCGTTTTCAGCGTGCGGCTGCTGATCTAGGTACGGACGAGTTTCTTTGTCAAGAAGGAATTCTGTATTTATCCTTGAACATTAAGTAGAAAAATGGGTCTTTTAAGTAGAAAGGCTCATTTTTTTTGTTTTTGCAAGTTATCCTCAGTATGGAAATTTGCGAAAATTCTTGCGCTATTGGAGGAAAGCAGACATGAAAACAAAATTTCTCTCTTTGCTGCTCACTTTCTGCATGATGTTCTCTGCGGTGCTGCTCATTGCCGGATGTGCGCAGAAGGACGGCACGCCGGCTTCGGGCGCGCCGAATAATGACATACCGGCCACAAGCGCGCCGGAGGTTATAAGCGTGCCGGAGGCTGCGCCTGCTTTGTGGGAGGCGGGCAGCACGCGGAATAAGATCGTCATCGTGAGCGATATCCACCTCGGCATCGATGACCGCTATACCGAGACGCTCACAAACCGTCCGTTCTTTATCGAGTTTTTGCAGCGCCTGCAAAGCACTACGGATGTGCGGGAGCTGGTGATCAACGGTGATTTTCTGGACGATTGGTTTTTGCCGGTCTATTATCCCTCCTACACGGACATAGCGCAGTTTTACAAAGACGCTATTGCCACCAATCAAGCCGTTTTCGACGAGCTCAACAACATCATAAAAAGTGGGATAAAGGTGGTTTACATACCCGGCAACCATGACATGACGCTGGCGGCGGACATTTTGCAGGAAGCGGTGCCCAACATCGTCCAGGCTTGGGATGCGAAAGGCCTCGGCGCGTATTACACGGGCGACAGAAACGAGATCCTGATCGAGCACGGTCACCGCTACGACGTATTTTCCGCGCCGGACACGGTTACCAACGCGGAACTGTGCGGCAATGATGATACCATCTTCCCCGCCGGTTATTTCTATGCCCGCTATGGCGCAACATGGGTGCTCGAAGGCCGCCCGAAGGTCGAAAAGGATTTGCCGGTAGTAACGAATGTACCGGATAAATCTGATTTAGACCAATACGGCGCGTATATGTATTACGCAATCCTCAAAGGCGTATCCGAACGGATGACGCCCAATGAGAGCCTCGACGAGAAAATATTTGATATGCGCATCGCCGGATTTGACGACGCATACACCTATTTGGATTTCTACCCCGCACAGCAGGCGGACGGAACAATCACCGCGCCGGTGCTGTTCAAAAACATTCAGCGCACATGGGCAGAGCGCCAAACGATCAACAAGGTCAAGCTTCCAAACAGCTTCATCGAGGCGGTTTCGGGAACTGTGGACTGGGAGTATTTTTTCAAGCAGGCAAGAACGCAGTATTTGGATAACCCTAATGAAAATGTGGATGTGGTCATATTCGGCCATACCCATGTGCCCAAATACTGCGACATTGGCAACGGAAAATACTACATCAATGAGGGAACGTGGATAGATCATAACACCAACTATCCCGATGCCGACCGCACATTTGCTGTTATCACCACCGGCGAAAAGACCACGCCCGCGCTGTACAGCTTTATGGAGGATGGCTCCGCCGTGGATATCAGCGAAAGCGTACGCAAAGATTCGAATTGAAAACACGCGGCGCAGTCCTTTTAACAACGACCCTATCACCACGGCGGAGCAATTCCGCCGTGGCCATCGGGCTACCCCCGTACCGATCACGGCACAGAGGAAACTCTGGCTGTATCTTTTCAAAAAGGAGCGTGCTGTTATGGAAAACCTCAGGCGCAGGCGGGAGGACATGCCCCTTCCCGCTCCCAATGCGGAAGGCAATGTGTGGCCCAAACAGGTTTGCCCGGCTTTTGAGCCGAGGGCAAATGCGCCGGAGAATATGCGGCAATGCTGGTATTGCCGGTGCGCCGATTTTCACCTGGACAAGCCACGCTCGCTGGATGTGGGCGTATGCTACTGGCCGAAGAAAACAGTATGACAGAAGGATAAAAGCAAGTACGGTTTATGCGCCAAGATAAACGCAAGCGCACATAGCCACGATTCAAAAACATCCGGGCGGTCTTAATAGGGCCGCCTGTTTTTTACTTCCGACATAAAAAGAGTTTTTATGGCATTCAAGCCTCTTAAGAACGCAATGGAGATAGAAGAACAGACATTGGAACTGTTTCATCGGCAAGGATTTTTCGTCATAGAGTGGGGCGGTAGCAAGGTTGTCCACTAAGCGAAGGTGGCCGTTGCGCACAACGCTTACGAAGCCGTCCGGCATGGCGGGGTGTGGGTATTGATAACACACCGATCTGCCTTTTCGGCAATACGAAGAAGTTCGGCGAGAAAAAGGCACTTATGGCCTTTTGCTATGAAATTGAAAACAAATTGCGTCCTGTTTATTGCCAATGGCGAAGCATCGGCATCCGTTGTGCCCGAAGGGTGAAAACGGCAGGCAAAAGCGAAAAATGAGCATAAAAAGGCCGCCTTATGCGATCTTAAGCGACCATGTAAGGCGGCTGATGGGTCTGTTTAGCCGTGAAAGGCCACCATATCTACGGCAAACCGTTCGCGGCGCGAACGAGCGCAAGGATACAAAAAACCCAGACAAGGTCTGGGCTTTGGGGCGATATATCTATTTTGATACATCATTCTGCCTAATAGCTCAGTGATTGAGACAATTTAACGATTCATGTACCTTTCGTTATCAGGTGTAGGTTTCGTTAAAAGGTTTACCTTTCGTTATCAGGTATCTACCTTTCGTTAAAAGGTTTGAACCCACACATCAAAGGGGTACACTGTCATTGTCGGTTTTCTAGGGTTCTGTGCAGGCTATTCTTCCATTTCGCTGTTATTCAACATAAACATGATAGCGTTCTGCTTTTCAGAATAGATTCCATCAAAGGAATATGACTGTAACGGGTTCATACCGTTAATAGCCATGATGTTACGAACAAACTGTTTGCTGCAAATACGAAAAATACAATGGCGATCCGCAAACAGCGTGTCAGGTACCTTGAAAGACATGACATCCTTTGCTTCGCAGGGAGCAAGCGCAATTGAGCTGTTGTCCTCGGTAACACGCAGGCAAACATGGGGTGGCGCACCGAGTATTCGAATAACATCTTTTCCGATGCTGATACAGTTTCGATATCCTTGCAGCGTGATAGTAAGACGACCTGGACGCAGGCCCTTAGCTTTTGTGTCAGAACTTCTTTCCGGGCTGGGTTTCTCGTTACTCATAATCACCACCACTTCCTGTGTCAGGATTGTTTGCCGGTGCCAGCGGGATTGATTGGGCAGATACATCGTTTGCTACAGGGAGGGCAGCCGATACCTGTGCCGTCGCAGCATCTGCGTATGTCTGTCCCGCATAACCTTCAAAGCTCTCAAAGAGGTTGAGTTGTTGGCTGGCAGCATAGTCGTTATAAGATTTGCCGATGCGATCTTTGTATTCGTCGGGGTAGTACTTTATTTGGCGTTTTTTGATTTCGCCGGTGAGCGTATCCACATACTCGTTGAGGAGTGCTGTAAACATAATGGCTTCTGGTAAGTCAAATATGAGAATTAGACCTTTGGGAGATGCAGCAATACGACCGAGAATCTTATAGCGGCATCCTCTATCCCAGTTCATCATCCTGTAGATTTTTTCGATGAACTCCAAGGAAGATATGTCCTTATTAACCCATGCATCATTTTTTAGCCGCGCCCATTCAACCGAAGCGCTTTCCTCCTCTGAGCAGGTCACGATTGACAGACGCCTTTTCAACGGATGTACAATCGTCAATATGTGTTTAACACCCTCAAATAGCCGTATGCTAGCCATATTAAAGGTCATTTTGCCGTATTTGATGCTGACAGACGGTTTTTTAAGCATGGAAAACTGCGTGCGTGGCGGAAGTTCATAGCCGTCGAAATTCTCAAACTCCAGCTTGGCCTTTTGCTCCAATCGCGACTGAACAAGCTGCCGGATCAAATCCTGTTCGTTTGCTGAATAGGACTGGCCGGTGATTTCAACGCTGTTTGCGCCTGCGTTTTGTCTTTCCCCGTTCTGATCCATGTGAGAACCTCCACAATCCTTTTTACATTGATAATAAAAGCTGATCTAATTCTTTAAGCATTTGTTCGCGGCTCGGGATTGAGCCGATCATTGGATTTTCTACAATGACACCTTTTTCGGTAATGTCTTGCTCGGTTAGCAAATCAGCCAAGCGGTCACGGCGCTTCCGCAGAGCATAGCTAACGCCGATGTGACTGCGTTCCCATGAATCGGGATAGGCATATACATTCGCTGCTTCATCCGTATTCGCCTCAACACTGATCTTCGATTCCTTGTATGGTATATATTGAACATAGCCAGATTGGCTGCTTTCACCGGCAGTTGTTCGTTCCTTCCTTCCAACGAATATTTGGGGTTCATCAAGAAAGAACAGCAAGATGCGGCCATCTCCTCGTTCGCGGGTGAGTCCGCGAAACCGGAAGCTATACTTGCGCATCCACTCCATTTTGTCATAGATCGCCTTGGTGAAAGCGTTTGCGGAGAGGGTGGGTATCTCCTTGCCTCCGTCTGATTCCCATCTGATGGCGTTCGGGTGATTTTCGGCACAAGCACGGAGAGCGAGGGCCTGCAAGATGGGGTGATACAGTATTTCAATAAACCGGTTATGTCCGAGCCGCTGATGGCTTGCGGCATTAAAGCGGATGCTTTTCGTTGAAATTGTAAGCGAGGGATGATTTCTGGTGAGAAAGGATATCCCGCGCGGAACCTCGTAACCGATCAACTCCATGGAAAGAACAGCGCTGTGCTCTTCGCCGTTCATCACGCGGGCTTCATAGGTCAATTGATCATACTCCTCATCGGTGTAGACCTCCCGGCATACTTCCACAAAGGCATCGTTGTTTATACCCTCCCAAGCGGGGCAAACACTGACAAAGCCTTTCAAAGCGCCCTTGTCAATTACGCTTATATCCGGCACTCCACCGTCGAGCTTTCGTCCGCTTGCCGCTACCAGATGCGCCGCCTTGGCGATTTCCGGGGTGACAATGCCTTTGTGGTGCCCCGGCACGAAAGCGGCATCACGGATTTGCGTGTTTTTGACCGTCTTTCCTTTGACATAATCGACTACGATGGTTTTTCTCGCGTTCAGATCGCCCCAGCGACGCTCATTGCGCATAATATTTCTCACCATGTTAGCGTTCCAGACGGTTCGTCCTTTTAGTGTTTTCCGTTCTTTCTCTGTCAGAATGTCCGCGATTTCTTCGCATGAGCAGCCACAGATGTATGCCAAATAGATGAACCGTACCGTTATGGCTTCGTCTTCTTCAATAATTAGATCGCCGTCCGGGGTATGGCGAAATCCAAGCAAATCTAATACGGGATATTGACCGGTGCAGATTCGCTGGTCATAAGATAAGATCATTCGGCGGCTTTTGTTGGCAGATTCCCAGTCAGCAAGCATGGCGTGGATCGAAAGCATCTGGCTGCTGTCAGGATCGAGGGTGTAAATGTTCTCGGTTTCGAAGTACACGCCGACCGGGTGAGAAGGGTTCGTTGTTTTCAGCATGCGTACCTGTTCAATGCAGTCAGAAACGTTTCTCGAAAAGCGGGAAACGCTTGCGCACAGAATCAAGTCCATCTTCTTATCCGCCGCAGCTTGCAACATTCTTCTGAACTCAGTGCGTTTCCGCATTGAAGTGCCGGATTTTCCCTCGTCGCTATAAATCTCCTGCATCTCCCAGTTTGGGGTTTTTTCTATCTTCTCCGTGTAATATTTCGTCTGGTTTTCAATGGAAGAAACCTGTTCTGTGCTCTTGGTACTGACGCGCGCATAAACAGCAACGGATTTGTTTTCACCATCCTGAATCGTAGGCTTTGGCTTTGCGCGAATAAACACAGCATTCCCGGTTACCGAAGCATTGCGAACCCTCCGACGGATATTTTGCTTGATATATTCACGGTCAGCATCCTGCGGTCGCCATGGGTTGTTCATCTCTACGGTTACATGTTCTTCTGTAATGGCCAAAGTATCGGCATGTTCATCCTGCTGCGAAGCAATTAACTCCGTTTCTGTATTGATGAGGTTGTTCTGTGTTTTCGTATAATCGCCTATGTTCATATCAATTACGCTTCCTTCGGGTCGCGCGGCAGTTTGTCCATGCCGCTTAAAATCTGATTGCACCAAGTTTGATAGTCAGGTGGATAAAGATTTATGTAATCGCAGGCCATCTTTAGCAGGGCTTCCCGCTGCCGGTCTTTATTCAAGGTAGTATCTATATGATAGCTTTCATCTTCCGTAATAAGATCAACCTTTTGCTCCGCGTCGAACAGGAATTTGACCAGATAGCAGAACTCCTTCGTGTTCGCCGCCAGATATCCACGCGTCTGAGTTGCAATACAATCGATTTTACCCAGCGCACAGTCACGAAGTAAGCGAAGCATTTCAGGGCGGCGATGAATCTCCTTCTGCCCGGTGATATCAATATAGACATCGTAAAGATGAAACTTTCCGGATTGTGCGTATTTTCGCTCATAGTACTCTCTATGATACAGAAGCGCAGCATCCTTACTGCGTTCCCACAATTTGGCCAGTTTCACATATCCGGCTGTCATGTAAATACGTGCCATGATATCACCGACCTATCATGAGCTGTTCGGCGCTTTCATTTGCATCCAGGGCGGGCAAATGCCAATACCAGACGGTATCCTTTTTGTATGACTGGACACCCATATCTTTCTTTGCCGCATATATGGTTCTCTGTGACAAACCTTTCTTCTGCAGAAGAGAGATGACCGCAGAGCTTTGCATATCAGCATTGTTTAAAATCTCCGCCAGGAAGGAAGCGGCCTGTGTTCTTTTGTTGTCTTCATAGGATATATCATCAGACCCCTGCGGATTGATTTCACAAGGCCCGATCCATTGAAATCCTGTGTCGCGGTCAAAAGTAAAACCGATCGCGCAGCCTTCTGGAGCAAGGCTCGATTTTACGGGAAACATGTAGCGAATCTCGGGTGTTGCTGAATCCCGAGTGATCATCAGCACACTTCTCGCCATTGCTGCTATGTCGATGCTTCCCAGGCTGCGGTACAGATACTTACCACCGGTTGTCTTGTTCATATGACCGATCAAGACGATAGCGCAGTTATATCGCGCGCTAATAATAGACAACTTGCCGAGAACCGTACGCATTCGACCAGCATTCTGCATATCGCCATCCTGAGCTAGAAATGATTGTATTGGATCGAGGATCAGCAAACGGGCACCGGTTTCCAGGATCGTTTTCTCAATCCGGTCGTCTTCCAAAGTCAGCGCATCGGACTCGTCAATAATATACGCCACCTTGTCGCAGTCGGCTCCGGCAGCGATGAGGCGAGGCTTCACCGTATCCGCTATGTTATCCTCGGCGCACTGGTACACAACAGTTATAGACTGTGGCGCTTGATATCCGTCCGGCAGCCTGCGTCCTTTTGTCAGCAGAGCGGCAACATTCAGCATGAAGGTGGACTTACCTTCGCCGGGATCGCCCTGCAACAGAGTTAGCTTGCCGTAAGGGATATACGGATACCACAGCCAGTCTACAGCCGTTTCAGTAACAGACGAAAAGTATTCAAATACTCTTGCTTTACGGCAATCAGATTTCGCACTCTTCATGCATCATCACTTCCGAACAGATACTCAGGCATTGTTCTCTTTCAGTTCCCGAAGAACATGATGGATGGTTTCCTTTGCTTGTTCCGTGCTCTTGCGTCCACGCAGCACCTGGCTCATATATGGTTCAGAATATCCGCACAGTTTGGCGAATTCCTTTTGCGTGATTCCGATGATTCGCAACTGAGCAATTACGTCTGCAGTCCATACATTGACCATTAGTTCATCCTCCAGCAGTCTAATTTCTCATATCAGGAGTTGAATTTCTTTAACTTCTGCAGTATTATTCAAGATGTCGAGTTCTATAATAATAACTACAGTGCCTGTAACGGTTGGTCGGCACCGAAAAGTCAAAATTATTTAACTTCGGCCTTCATTTTAGTATATATAATTTGACTTGTCAAGGCGCTGAGTACATCATTTTTAACTCTTGCATCAGACCGGAAAGGATTCGAATATGACTTTTTATGAGCGATATGCCGAGTGTTGTCAACAGAAGGGCATTTCGCCGGTCAGCCAGACCGCCGCAGATCAAATCGGATGTTCAAAAGCAAACATCTCTGCCTTTGCAAAAAATGGAACCACGCCCAAAGGAGAAGTAGTAGCAGGAGCGGCCCGAATGCTCAATGTCTCCGCTGACTATCTTCTTGGAATAATTGACGCACCGCATCGGATTGAGATGGACGACCCGCTTTCACCGAATGAAAGACGGGCGGTAAATATGCTCCGTGGGTTGAACATTGAGGGGCAGGAAGCCGCTATTGCCATGATCTCGGGCCTTGCCTCACAGGCCATATATAAAAAGTATTCTGAGACTCCAATGGATACGCAGAAACAAGCATAAGCTCTGAAACGCGGCAAGATTGCAAAGTAGCTTGTCCATTTGCAACCTTGCAATCTTGCAATGTTGAACCCGGAAACGCAGTAGACAGGCGCTTTTAGAGAGTTTCAAGGTTGCAAAGCTGGATCGGCTTTGCAATCTTGAACACATTTCTTCATGATAAAGAGCCTCCGAAAGTCAATCGAGAATTTCGATGCGGCCGTATTGCCGCCCTGATTGGTGGGTTCATATACCAACCTTCGGTTGAATTTTGATCTCTGTGCCGCTTTTGAATAAGAATGTGATCCCGCCCATACCATCAACGGTCGCTGTTTCTACGGTGGTATGCCATAAATCTTCATCAAAAACCATAATTATTGTATCCTGCTGCCGAAGCTCGTTAAGGAACCGCAGCGTAATCTCGCGTTTCACGCCCCGTTCCTGACGCTGGTCGGATATGCGCGCAAGGCCGCTTTTGACCGCCTCGTAGCGTTCGATCAGCGCGCCGTAGCGCCGCAAATACTCTTCTTGGTCAAGGGCAGCATGTGCGTTTTCATCCACGCATTTCTGCATAAGGCCGACCACCACGTCCTGCTCGTCTTGGAGCTTGGCAAACTCCCTGTCAAGGTCGGCGGTATCGGTTAGGGCCTCCATAATATCGGCGTGAGCCTGCAGGATTTCGTCCTTATTGGAAATCAGGCTGTTGAAGGCATCCACGAACGCCTGCTGGATCGCGGCCTCGTACAGGTGCGGCGTTTCGCAGTGCGTCCCGCTTTTATATTTATGATTACATTGCCATATGATGCGGCGGTACTTTGTTGCGGAGTGCCACACCTTGCTGCCGTAGGTACCGCCGCATTCGCCGCAGATGATCTTGCCGGAAAAGCAGCCCAAGCCATTTATATATCGCCCAGACTCCTTGCGCTTTTTCATTTCGTACTGCACAAGGTCAAATATCTCAGGCGATATGATGGCCGGATGGCTGTTTTCTACATAATATTGCGGGATTTCGCCCTCGTTGGGCTTCATTTTCTTGGTGAGGAAATCCACCGTGAAATTCTTCTGCAAAAGGGCGTCGCCCTTGTATTTCTCGTTGGTGAGGATGCTCTCCACCGTGCTGGTCAGCCACTTCGTTTTTCCGGCGGGCGTGGGAATGCCGCTTTGCGTAAGGTGCTTGGCTATGCCGTGCGGCGTCTTACCCTCGAGGAAAAGCGCGTAAATCTGCCGAACGATCGCCGCTTCTTTCTCCACGATCTTGGGCAGGTCATCCTCGCCCTTTTCGTAGCCGAGGAACTGCTTATATGGAAGTGTGACCTTTCCGTCGGCAAACCGCTTGCGCTGGCCCCATTTGACGTTTTCGGAAAGGCTGCGGCTTTCCTCCTGTGCGAGCGAGGACATGATGGTGATGAGCAGCTCGCCCTTGCTGTCGAGGGTGTATATGTTCTCCTTCTCGAAGTATATCTCGACCCCTTTTTCCTTGAGCTGGCGCACGGTGGTCAGGGAATCAACGGTGTTGCGGGCGAAGCGGCTGACGGATTTCGTGATGATCAAATCGATTTTACCGTCCAGCGCGTCGGCGATCATGCGCTTGAAGCCGTCGCGCTTCTTGGTGTTGGTAGCGGAAATGCCCTCGTCGGTATAGACCTCCACGAGCGTCCATTCCTCCTTGGACAAAATATATCGGGTATAATAATCCACCTGCGCTTCGTAGCTGGTAAGCTGCTCCTCGCTGTCGGTGGAAACGCGCGCATATCCCGCCACGCGCTTTTTCGCGGGGAGGCCCACCGGCCCAGCGGCAGACGGCCGTGAATACGCGGGGATCATGGTTACTCTTGCGGCGCTTGTTTGCATTGGCTGTTCTCCTTTTCCATATATTGAAGCTGGCGCTGGCGCGCCCGCTGCTTTTTCTCCTCGCACCAGCTATCCCGGCGCGAATTGTCCTGCCATACGCACTCCGCCGTATGGCCGTCGTGGAACACAAAAATCACCCGATCATGCGCGGGTATGCGAATCCCTTGTATTTGTTTGTTAAAAGCCGCCTCATCAAAGGCGGAAAACCCGAGCGCCTGCGCCGCAAGCGACAGCAGGATCGGCTCGGGTATCTGTTTCGCGTGGCAGGCGGCTTTGCCGCTGCGAAGGTACGTCGTGCATTGCCAGTAGGGCCTTCCGTGGCACACGACGCGCTTGAATTTCCGCCCGCAGTTATCACATTGGATGATGCCGGAAAAAGGGTATCTGGCGGGCGTGTCCATGGAAATGTTGTTGTTTAACCTGTTGGCCTCGAGCTGCCTTTGCGCGCGATCGAATGTGTCCCGGTGGATGATGGCGGGATGCGTGCCCTCCGCGTAGTACATCGGCAACACGCCCTTGTTGGGGCGTTCCTTCTTGGTCAGATGGTCGGGCACATAGCTTTTTTGCAGCAGGGCGTTGCCGGTATACTTTTCGTTGTGCAGCAGGTGCAGCACACGCGCGCCCGACCACGCTCCACCGCGCCGCTGCAATATGCCCAGTGCGTTGAGCCGCTTGGCGATCGTCTCCGCGCCGACGCCCTCAACGCAATATTGGAAAGCCTGCCGCACGGCTGCCGCTTCCGTCGCATCGACCTTGATCACGCCTTTTACGATGCGATAGCCGTACATGTAACTCAGGCCGACCAGCTCGCCGTCCCGAAAGCGGCTGCGGATGCGCCACTTGCAGTTTTCGCTGACCGAGCGGCTTTCCTCCTGCGCAAAAGAAGCGAGGATGGCAAGCATCAGCTCACCATCCCCGCTCAGACTGTGGATATTCTCTTTTTCGAAGAACACATCGATGTTCAGCGCCCTGAGTTCGCGCACCGCCTCCAGCATGGTCAAAGTGTTCCTTGCCAGCCTCGATATGGATTTTGTGACTACCATATCGACTTTTCCGGCCCGGCAATCGGCGAGCAGCCGCTGGAATTCCGGGCGGTCATCCTTGGTGCCGGTGAGCGCCTCATCCGCGTACACACCGGCGTATTCCCAGCCGGGCTGTCGTTGGATATAGGCGCTGTAGTAGCTGACCTGCGCCGAGAGCGAGTGGAGCATTGCGTCCTTGCCGCTGGATACCCGCGCATATGCCGCCACGCGCTTTTTCTTGGGCGCTGCGGGCGATAAAGGCCCTACGATTCTTATATTTCGTGCCATACGATCCTCCTTGCAGTAGGCATGTTACCTCTGTGTTGCACACATAGCAAGTCAATTCAACGGCACAGGCCGCCGAAAACGGGACGGTATTTGGCGATCAATTTTGCGTTGATTTTGGCGTAACCCTTGTCGTTGATTAGCCCGCGCGCGAGCATAGCTTTGGCAATGGAAAGCGCCACCCGGTAGTTCTTTTCCCGCTCAAACTGCTCTTTGGTCATGCTCCGCGTCTCCAAACCGGCTTTTTATATAACAGGCATGCCCACAGAATATGCGGGCCTTGTTGCCATAGCTCTCAAAATCATGGCCGCAGCCCGCGCAGCGGATGGTGTATAGGGCCTTTTTGTTGAGCTGGTTTTCATTGCTGCGCCACCACGCAAGGCGGCACTCGTCGGAGCAGAACCGCTTGGGCTTTAGCTTAGGCCTCTGGATCAGGCGCTTGCCGCACTGCCTGCATACGATGCCCTCCACGGCCCTGTCGGCTTCTGCGGCGGTCGCTGCGACGGCGTTATCGACCGGCGCGGCTTGCGCGCTGTCCGACCCCGGATTGCGCCGACAAAAGGACTTTACGGTTTCCTTGGAAACGCCGAGGGCGGCGGCCATCTGCCCATAGCCCGCCCCGTCACGACGCATCTGCTGTATTTTTTCTTTCTGTTCAACAGTCATATGTCCCCCCATGTAGAAGGGGCGCTGCAAATTGCAGCGCCCCCGTTTCGTTGAAAAGAATGCTTATCCGCGCCACTTCAAGCCGAGCGCGGCATAGCTCTTAGGCCCGGCCTTGCCGTCTACCGTCAGCTTGGCGGCCTTCTGGAATTTGCGTAGGGCCTTATCCGAGAGCGGGCCGAACACGCCGTCGATCGTGCCCACGGCATACCCGCGCTTTTTGAGTGCCGTCTGCAATTCGGCCACGTCCGCGCCTTGCAGATAGGGTTTTACCAGCATCAGCACGCGGCTCTTGGGTGCAAGCACGGGAGCGGGCGTGGGGGAAAGCACGGCACTAAAAAAGGGCGACCTGCCGTAAGCATTCCAGCCCTTGAGCGGGGACTTGTTCACCCCTGAGTCGCGGCCCTGCGCTTCAATGACGTTCAGGGCGTCGTCTACGATATACCCGATGTGGTACGCCTTACCCTTCGAATCCACCTTGAACACGAAGTCGCCGCGCCGCAGCTCATCTTGGGAAATGCGGGTGCATTTTCGCAACAGGCCGTCCGCCGTGGTGTCGGAGGAAAGCAGACCCTCTTTCAAGAGGAAATACACGGCCAGCCCCGAGCAATCGAAGGCGCGCAGCACGTCTCCGTACCCTGCAAGCACCTGCTTGCGCCAGAAGGCGATCGCCCGCGCCGCGTTGGCCGTGCTGTTCTCGCGCTTGCGTATCCACGCCTCGTTGACCTGCGCGCCCTGTTCGCCCTGTCCGCCCCACACATATATTCCGTGGTTGCGCACCTGCTCCTCGAGGTAGGAAATGAACTTATTCAGCATCGTTTTTCTCCCCTTTCTTGGCGAGCTGCGCGAGTATGTCCCGCAGCTTGTCCGGTACGGGCACGCCCAGCCGCGCGGCGTTTTCCACGACGGAGATGCCCTCGTTGCTCAGGTAGAAAAAGATCACGGCAGTACGAAGCGTACTGCCGGTTCCGATCACCTGACTGTCGATCATGTGCGCCACGCCGACGAGGGCGAATATCAGCACCTTCTTGAAGATGCCTTTCGCGCCGACCTCGCTGGAGAGCTTCTTGTCGACGACCGCGCACATCACGCCGGTCAGGTAATCGATCGCCACCACGGCAATAAGCGCAATCAGCACGCCATCCACACCTCCCACAAACCAGCCGATCCCGCCGCCGATCGCGGTGAAAACAAGCTGAATTCCGTTCCAAACCCTCATTTCCAATCCTCACTTTCTCGTTGTTCTAACTAAAAAGCGCCCCCTTGCGGGAGCGCCCTAAAGCGTCAATATCAGGTCTTGTATCTGCCGCATCAGGTCTGCGCGCGGCCTGCCCGGCGGGAAGGGAACCCATCCGACCGGCGGCACATCGAGCGCGCCGGAAGCGTCGTGGGCATTGATCAGGCTCGCGATATCGTCCACGGCGCTGCGCACCTCCGCGATGTGCAGCGGCCAGCGCCAAACAGGCGTTTTGCTCCCCACGACCGCTTCTTTCCACGCCTGCACCGGCAGGCCGTAATAGCGCCGCACGGTATTGGCCGCGTCACGGAGCTGCTGGATGTGCGCCGCCTTGACCGTGGTCACGTTGGGAGTGAGCGCCGAAAAGGGCGATGCCAATATGGTGAACTGTACCTGCATCGTCGCGCTCTCCATCCCCGTGGCAGCGTTGACCGCCTTGACCGAGAGCATGTGGCTCCCCGGCAAAAGCGGCGGCGGCATGAAGATACTCGCGGTATTGCCGCCCAAGGGGCCGGATACCGAGAAACGCGTCGGGTCGGCCGCGCTGTCGTACCACGGGCCGCCGTCCACGCGCACGCGCAGCGTTTGACTGCCGCCCGCATACGCGCCGGATTTGAGCAATGCCCGTGGTATGGCGCTGTAGGCCGTCCCGCCGGATATCGGAGCCAATACCGTCGGTGCTGGTGGCGCGGTCACCATGCTGACGATGTTGCTCGATACATACGCCGAGGCAGCATCGAAGCTGTCTACCGTCCGAATGCGATACACGACCTTGACCCCGTCGCGCGTGTCCGCCGCCACAACCGTACTGCCGGAGGTCGCGGAGGACAGGATCATTGTCAGCGCCGCGAAGGAAGTCCATGCGACGCCGCCGTCCATGGAGCTTGCGCTCTGGATCGTGTACGACTTGATCGCGCTGGTGCCCGGCATCACACCGCTCCATGAGAGGGTGATGTTACCACCGTCATAAACCTCGGGCAAAGCGGTAAATATGGCAGGCGGCGAAGCCAGCACGTTTCTTCGCAGGGTGCCCGACGTCGCCCAAGCAGAGTAATATGCCTCGCCAAGCCCGCCGCGTGTTCGTATTCGAAACCGCCGGTAGCTTCCTCGGGTCGACGGCGGATCGACGGAACGCGAGCCGCTGCCGGATGAGGAAGCAACAATCGCAAGGACCTGCCAAGCGCCCCATCCTGCGCCGTCCGACGAATCACAATACTCGATTTCATAGCCGGTGATGGGATTCGCGCCACCACCTACCGCACCGCTCCATGTCAACGTTGAGGTGGTTTCCGTGACCGAAGGCGCGACCGTCATATTGGTTGGTGGCCCACACGGCGCGGGTGTTGTGTAAGTGATCTGTAAGCTATGGTTGGCGGGCGTGGTGGAGAACCGCTTCGCGTCGCTGGAGCCGCTCTGATCGTTGGGCACACGCTCGAAGCGGAAAATATGGTGTGGGCTGTTGTTGTCCACGATCCACTGGACAATATTCGTGACGTCGATCGTGCGGTTGCCCACGCTCGTGCCGCTCAGTGCGAATTGATTGCCGTCGCACGCGAGGTACGGCCCGACGTTCCATGTGAACGCGCCCCAATCGCCAATCCGCAGACTTACCTTGCTGGTGAGCGTTGCGGCAAACCCACCCGAAGCCTGCGCCACGATCAGCGACGCGCTGTTGATCGTGGAGCCTGCGGGTATCACGGTGTTCAGGCTTGCAAAGTTAAAAAAACAGTTGTTGGTAGTTCCAGAGTATCTGCCTACGTCGCACGAGCTGGAATTGGCCTGATTGGGCGCTGCCCGGTCGATCTCGCACACATGGGTGCATTGTCTAGTGATTGTCGGCATGACGGCACCTCTTACTCGTACACGGCGGTGATCAAGGAGTTCACCGTGCCGCAGAGCGCGGAATCAAGCCGCGTATCCGTGATCTTATCCTGCATGATCGCCACCACGCCCTTGCCCACCAGCACGTCGGCGAGCCCCAGCTCATACACCTCTGCGGTGCGCGTTAAGGCAGTCGGGACGGGTGAATCCAGCGCCGCACCGGTCTTGATGGAGAGCGCGATCTTCCTGTCCACGGCGCTCAAACGCAGCACCACCCGGTCAATGCGCGGGTTGGTACCGTTGGCGGTGGTAAGCGTCAGCTCCAGCGGCAGCGTGTTTTCATATGCGTAACCCCTGATCCACGCGCTGCCCGGAGCCACAAGCACATGCATGCCGTCGGAAGCCGTGACCTTGAGGTTGGTTGTGTCGGCGTAGAATATGCCATTTGTTACCAGCTTGGCGAAATACCCGGCGAAGTCGGAAGCGTCGTACACACGATCGCCACCCGACGAATTAAAAAAGCCGCTCTTTTCCATATAGTTAAACCCCCTTGAGCTTTTGTGCGATCGTAAGCGCGCCGCGCCCGAGCACAATGTCGATATGCCTGCCCTCGGCGTCGTAGGTTTCCTCGATCTCCGTGATGCGCGTCTGCATGGACACGCCCCAGCGCGGAGAAACCGCCGTCACGATATCGCCCAGGTCGAAATCCTCCCGGTAGCGCAGATTGCCTTGGTTGTGGAGCGTCGCGTCAAAGCTCCGCGCCATGCGTAACTCCTTGAGCCGGATATCCCCGTGCTGGATGAGCGCAGCAGGGTACCCTTCGCCGAAGTCCTCGCTGCGCAGCGCCTTTGCGTCCACGAACACCTCATACCTGCCAAGGCCGCTGCCGGTGCCGGAAGTGACCATGGTGCGCAGCTCGCCTTCGCCCTCGCCGCCGATGAGCGCCACACACGCATAGCCCCGCGCGCTGTGCGTGTACGCCTGTTCGGTCAGGTTTTCGAACTCTCGGGAAAACACCGCCGATGTGAGCCTGCCGTCATACAGGGTGACGGTGAGCAGGCGTGTGACCGGATCGAACGTTGTGCGCAGGCCCACATCGTAAGCGGCGCACAAATCCTCGATGGTCGTAAGCAGGTTCCGGTAGGAGACCTGCATGGTCAATGTGTGATTGAGCGGCGTGGAAGCGAAGGCCATACCTAAAATCGCCCTGTCCGGGTTGGACGGGGCGATCACATGGTTGGCGAGAAGTTGGGCAATTGCATTTGCAAGGTTCCCCTGCAGCATTTCCGTTTGCCATATGATCCTGCGGGCAAGCAAGCCGGTGGCGAACCGTCCCGCAACAGTGATGTACTCCTGCTCCTGTGCGTTTAGCTCGATGTGGTCTATGATCCCGGCCTCAGCATCGTCGTTCTTCCACAGGATGTGCCCCATGCGCAGCATGCCGATATTGTGCGCGTCCGCGATCGCGCGAAGCGCAAAGCCGCCGCAGGCACTGTACCGGCGCGTCCATTGCAGGTGTTCATATGCCTCGATCACGCCTAAAAGGCTGCGATCCTCCCCGAACACATAAAGCTCCATGTCACACCCCCAGATACTGCGGCCGGAAGAAGATGGTGACCTCCAGCATGTCCATGTTTTCCGCCGCGCTATAGCGCAGGGTGTTACGCCCGACGCCTAATTGCAGGAATGTGGCGGAGGTGTCAACGTCCGGGAATGCGTTCGCCTCCATGCCGCCCATGACGCTGCGCACGCGCTTGGCGGCAAAGTGCGTATCCACCGTAATCTGCTCGCCGGGCATCATGGTGCGAAGAATGCGCATGACCTCGCCAGGGTCCACGTTCATGAGCTCGGGATTTACGACGCTGCCCAGCGCCCGAAACTGAATCCTGCACCCGCAGGGCACGTCACCGTCGTTGTCCACGAATATGATCTGACTCGGCTCGCGCGCGCCGAACTCCATGCCGGTATCGGGGATTTCGAGGAAAAAGCTAAACTTGGCCGTCCATGCCGCAAGCTCCATGCGCAGCTCGTCGATGTCCTCGAAGAACGGCGACGGGCAAAGCAGGGATATAAAAAAGGAAGGTGTACGCGTGCTGCTGCGCTGGGCGAAGGCGACCTCCTCCACATTGCAGGGGATGCGCTTGCCGCGATAGGTAAGCATCCCGGCCTTCTTGGGCGAGAAGATGCGCAGCAGCCTTTGCCGCAGCGTTGCCGCCTCATCGGCGCTGCCCGCCACGATCGTGCCCTCCAGCGTGATGTTGCGCATGTCCAGCGTGCCAGAGATATAAAAAGCGCCGTCTTGATTCGGCGCTTTGAAGGTGAGTATGTTTTGCCTCGTCTGCCCTGTGCCGTCCACGCCGGTGAGAAAGTACGGGCGGCGCTGGCGCAGGGTGAGCGATTCGCCGCCGCTGTTTTCATATGTAACCTGCATGCGCCCTCCTTACAGTTCCAGTGCCAACTTGCGAGAAAGATTTTTGAACTCGCGCGAAAGCTCCCGCTCGCTCAACGCCTTGGGCGTGACCACCGATATGCTCTGGTGGATGGTGGTGCCGCCTGACACACGGCACGGCCCACCGCTCGAAGCGAACCGCGCATCCACATCGAAATCTGTCGGTATTGCCCCGAACATATCCCTGCGGATACCGTCCATGGCCCGCGTGAACCCCACACCAAGGCCCTCCGCCATATGGCCGCCAATCCCGGCGAACACGGTGGAGGGCGAGTGTATGCCCAGCACACCCTTGATGCCGCTGACAATGCCGCCCACGAAATCGCTGACCTTGCTTTTGATCCACGATGCCATGCTCTGGATGCCGTTCCACAGTCCCGTGACGATGTTCTTGCCGATCTCCCACACGGCGCTGAGCGCCTTGCCCAAGCCGTCGATGATCGCTGATATGATTTGCGGGATTGCTTTCACGAGCTGGGGGATGGCCTGAATAAGACCCACGGCAAGCTGCACGGTGAGGGATATGCCCATTTCGATGATCTTGGGCAGGTTGTTCACGATGAAGTTGATGATGGCCGTGATAATTTTCGGCAGCGCATCCACAAGCTTGGGCAGCGCGTTCAATAATCCCTGCGCCAGCCCCTGTATGATCTTGAGCGCGGCGTCGAGTATCTTGGGCATGTTTTGGATGAGTACCTGCACGATGAGGATGATCGCCTGCACGATGGAAGGGATCAGTTCCGGCAGCGAATCGGCAAGGCCCGTGGCCAGCGTGACGATCATCTGCACAGCCGCCTCCACCAACACGGGCAGCGATGCGAGGATGCCGTCGAGCAGGGAGAGCAGGAGCTTTGCGCCCGCGTCCAATATAATGGGAAGAAGATCAAGCAGCGTGGAAGAAAGCATATGGATAATGCCCATAGCGCCCTGTATGACCGAGCCAATATTGTCAGCAATGCCGCGCACGATGGCTGTAATCAGTTGCCCACCCAACTCCAGCAGCCGGGGAAGGAACGAATTGATCACCTTTACGGCCGCGTCGAACACGCCAGAGAACGCCGCCGCCATGCCCGCCGCACTGCCCTCGCCGCTGAGCACGCCTAAGAATGCGTCGGACAGCGCGCTTAACGAGGGCAGCATCTGGCCCATGATCTGCGCTTTGAGCTGGTTGGCCATTTCGCCGACCGTGGTTTTTGTTTCATCCAGCACGGCGTTGAGCACGGCCATCTTGCCCGCGTCGGTCTGCGCGAGCGCGGCGTTTACGCCGCCGACCGATTCGCTGACCACATCCGCCAGCACAGCCGCGCGCTCCTCCTCGGTTCCGAACTTGAGGATTTTCGCCTGTGTCTCATCGAAGGAATAGCCGTAGCGAGAAAGAGCGCCGACCTGCCCGTTCATGACCTTGCCTAGCATGGTAGCGATGTTGACCGCGCTTTCCTGCGTGGCGTTGATCCCATACTGCTGCGCCACCATGTCGTTCATGACGGGAAGCAGCTTTTTGAGGGTTTCTGTCTTGCCGAGATAGGTCGCCAGCTCCTGCGCGCCGCCCAACTGCGTGGTTTCGGACACAACGCCCAACCGCTCCTGCGCCTTTGCCAGCTCCACGATGCTTTTGACCTCGCCGTCAGCCGCGTCCATGGTGTTGCGCATAACCTGCGCAAGCTTGGCGTGGTTTTCGGCAGCAGCGTTGGCTTCCTGCGCACCCTCCTGAATATAGTCCTTCACGGCAGAGCCGATTTCCTTGACCATGTTCACAAGGCCCTTTAATCCGGCCTTGATCGCGTCGGCGGTAAGGCTGGCCTTGAGCACATCGCCGAATATGGACGTTTTCTTGGACGCTTCGTCAATCTCTCCGCCGAACCGGCCCGCTTCCTTGCCAGCGCCGCCAAGCTCGCCGCCCGCAGCATCCACCGCTTTGCCAAACTCCCCGGCACCCTCGCCAGCGCCGTCAAAGCCCTTTTCAGCCTCCTCGAGCGCTTCGTTGTTTTTATCCAGTTCCTGCTCCATGCCGTTGAGCTCGGCTTTTGCGTTGTTGAGCTGGATGGCCCACGCCTTGGTGCGGCTGTCCGTCTCGCCAAAGGAGTCCGTTGAGTTTTTGAGCGCCTTTTCCAGAAGGTTGATTTTTTCCTTCTGCTCGTCAATCTCACGGCTGAGCACCTTTTTGCGGGCGGTGACGGCCTGCACGGAATTGTCCTGCTTGTCGAACAGCGAGGTCACGAGCTTCATTTCCGAGCCGAGCACCTTGAAATCCTGATTGATCTCGCGCAGGGCTTTTTTGAATTCCTTTTCGCCCTCTATGCCGATTTTCAGCCCGAATCCGTCTGCCATGCCGCCACCGCCTTCCTGAAAAAACGCAACAAAAAAGAGCAACCTTTCGATTGCTCCTCGGATTGCTTGTTATCCATTTTTACGATACATTATCTCATGCCGCACAAATTGGACTTTATCAGTTTCATATCACGCTCCCGACGCATAGCTATGCTTGTCAGGCAACTTATTCCATAAGTAGGCTCCATAAGTAATCATGATTACGGATTGGACGATAATCAAAATAATTTCCAATGATCCCTGAACGGATACAATCCAATTGATAAAATCATATAGGGCATGCCATATGATAACGGGAATTAAGCTTCCTGTTAATATAACAAGCTCCGAAGCGATCATGCCAAAAATCAACGCGTTGACTACGGTAAGCATAACAATTATAATCCCCTCTCCTGAAAAAGCCTGGGAAGCATGAACTGCCGCAAATAATGCGGCAGACAGCAGTACCGCCTGCTTTATTGAGAAGTATCTTACCAGCCGGCCGAGAATCATGCCTCTGAAATAAATTTCCTCCGAAAGTCCGATGGCAGCCGTAAAAAAAGCCAGAGCAACGATCGCCGTCATATTATGATTGAACCCAAAGAAAAAAAATCCTGCTTTGGCTGCAATGATCGGGATAAAGTATAGGATTGTTCTCATGCTGCCTTTTTTTATTTTAGAGAAGCCGATTTGGCTTAGTTGTATCTTTGCGATAGATAGAACACCCAAAGGCACAGCAATTGAAGCAACCATGAAAGCGCCTTGCACCCAATGCCGTTGCGGTGCATCCATATTGTTTACAGTAACGATTATGCCGGATATTACCGGAAAAACCATTAAAATAAATGAAAGTATCAGCGAATACCATACCGCTCTTGCCTTCATGTTTCGCTTTCTTTCAGTCATCTTAAGCGCCTCTTTTCCCCCAATAAATTCCTGTTGTTTATTCCTAACGACAAATGAAATATATCATATTTGGTAATACGTTTCAAATGCCGTTAGGAATAATATCCTCAATAAAATACTCGCGCTTGGGTCGAGCCAGCCCGTGGAACTGCTTGTGTGCCTCCCACTGGTCGAGCAGGTACCCGAGCGGCATGAGCCATACATCCGGCTCCGCGCGATGGAGCTGGCTCACCCCGTAATAGATCAGCCGGGCAAACAATTCCTCATCGCTTACCCGGCCTGCACGTTTTTTCCAGAATTGTCCTCGCTCTCGATATGCCGTGCTGTGCCGCGATACATGGCCTCCATGATCGCGCTCTTGCATTTTGCCAAGTCGGCAGGCGAAGTGAGTAGTTCCACCGCCTCCTCGGTGAGAAGCGGGCGGGCGTCCTTTGGGTGCCGCAGGTTATGTACCTGCACGCTCTGGTTGGCGAGCAGGGTAACGAGCCACACCACCTCATCGATCGCGAGCGTAAAATCATCGGATTGGAGCAGCTTATCACCGAGGTTTTCCAACCCGCCGTACCGCTTGGAAATCTCCTTTGTCGCGCGCGTAGTGAGGACGAGCGCATGCTCGTCCCCGCCGATCGTAATCATAGCCGTTCTGTCGTTTTCCATATTTCCTCCTTTATGGCTGCGGGGTAAAGATCGGCTCGTACACTTCAATGAACCATTCCGATATGGTGGAGGGCGCAACCCCGGCGTCCCCCTCGGTGACCTCCGCCTTCCACGGGTGCCTCCCGTTTGCGTCCAGCCGGTTTCTGCGCATGACCGTACCCTCGATCGTCGGCGTCTGGAACGAAATCGAGTCGCTCTTGGTCTGCAGGTTGGTTGCGGGTAGGCCGAAGATTACGCGGTACAGCCAGAAATACCGATATCTGCCGTTTGCCTTCTGCGCCCGGAAGCCGATTGCAACCGGCGCGCCGATGTCCTCGCCGCCCGATATGAGCACGCCATTATCATCCGCAACAGCGCCCGTGAGCTCCTCGGCGCCCGTGGTGCCGATATCGTCCACGCCAAGGCTGAGCTTGCCGCTCTTGAATTCCTTAACCACCTCCGCCGCGCCATCGTCTGCGTACAGGATGGCCTCTATCAGCTCGACGGACAAATCCGCCTTGATCGCCTTTGCCAGCACCTTGGGCGGGCCGTATGTTTCAATGCCGTCCAATTCCGTGATTCTCGAATAGAACAGCCTGTCCAATCCAATCGTTGCCATATTATTCCTCCAGTGCGTATTCTTTTGCCACGTCGATGGCGTAGTGGTGATAGCCGGTGTCCGCCTCGCGCCCGAGGTATATCCCGCCGGTTATTGTCAGCCCCGCATCAATAAGCACCCTGACCACCATGTTTTTGAACGCCGTGTACGCGCCCTTGTCAAAGAGCGAGAGCCGCGCCTCCTGCGTTTCAAACAGCGCCCGGTTGTCCGCGAACAGCCCGTACATGTCCGCCATGGGCGTTATGAGTGCGTACCGGTCGGGCGGCGGATCGCTGAACGTTCCCGTTTCCGCCGGGATGCCGAGCGCGTCGAATACGGATTTGACTTCCTTCAACAGGCTCATATGCCGTTCACCTCCTCCTCGAACTTCTGCTGCATGGCCGCGATGCAGGGTGCGCGCGACGCCGAGCGCGCGGGCTTCAAAAACGGCTTGGCGGGCTGGCCCGACTTGCCGTATTCGAGGATGGTGGCGAGCTTGGCGTTGCTCCCGCCGCCGCGCCGTGGTTCGCTGAACCCGACCTTGAGGTTGTGGATGCCTTTGTTGTCGATCTTGACAGGCGACACGCCCAACGCAGCCAGCAGCCTGCCCGTGGAGCGCCGCCGTGCCTTCAACCCTCGCCCGATAACCGAGGCGAGGTTGCCACGCACTTTTGAAACCACAACCTCCGCGCCCGCTTCGAGCGCGGACTGTATGATGCCGTCCGTCTTGTCGCCCAGCGCCTCCAGCGAGGCCATGAGCTGCTCCGGCATCTGGATTTGTGCTTTTGCCAAACTAATCGCCTCCTTTGGGCATGACGCTTTCCGCCAGCACCTCGACGTACATGCCGCGCATGTCCGCCACGCTCACGATGGTGTATCTCTCGCCGCCGCAGCGTATCGCGTGGGCGGTTGTGATGTTGAGCGAGGGGATGGTGCGGAAGCGGAACAGCGTCGTTGCCGATGAAAACGCCGCGCCCGCATCCCGCCGCTCCCGAGAGCGCCCTTGGCGATCTTCCTTATATGCCCGGACTTTGGCGAGCACCGTGTCGGTCGTTGTGGCAAAACCCTCGTCATCCTTGGCGACCGTTGCCGCCACGATCTCGATAAAAGCGTCCATCCTGCCAAGCCCCATGCGCTACACCTGCCAATCCTTGTCGAGCCTAAGCAGCATGTCGACCGTCGCCCATGCCTGCCGCGCCGCCTGCGCGGTATCCGCGAAGAAGCCGCCCGTGCCGCCGTCCCGGCTCTCGTAAAAGAGCGAGGCCAGCATGACGATTGCCTGCCCGGTGGCGGGCGTCATGCTGGCCTCGACGGAGTAGCTGCCCGGCGCTTTTTTCTGGAAGCCCTCGGCATATGCGACGGCGGCGGCAATGTAGCTCCCTAAAAGCGCGTCGTCCCCATCGTGTTGGAGGATCAGGTTCTTTTTAACCTTTTCCAGCAGCTCCATGCCGCCACCGCCTTTCGTTTACTACGCCTTCATTTTCAGCACCTTGATGGCTTCAGGCAAAATGAGCTTGCCGTCCACGCGCTGAGAAGCCATGAAGCCGACCTGGCCGGTGGGCGCATACAGCTCGTTGAGGCGCTTGAAGGAGCGGCCCTGCCTGTCCGCAATCCAGTAATATTGGAAGTCGCCAAACGCGATAGGCTTGGATTCGGATGCGATCACGGGGACATACGCGGAGGTCTTGACGGGACGGTTGAGTATGGTATCCGGTGTGCCCGCCGTTATGGACGGCTGCCAGAGGTACTGGCCCTGATTGTCCTTGAGCTTGCGGATCGCCTTCACGGTCGAATCGTTGGTCACGAATACGGCCTTTTTCCGATAGGGGGATTTGAGCGAGTAGAACAGGTCGATGATCTCGTCGGCCGTGATGGCCGTTGCGCTCGCCGTCGTCACACCCAGCTCCGCGCCGCCGACCACCGCGAATACGCCGGTGGGTTTGCCCGCGCCGTCGCCGATGAAAAAGGATTCCTCCTCGCGGTTGCCGATGCGGCGGGCGAATTCGGTTGCGATGTAGGTCTCAAGATTAAACACGCTGTCGTTCAACAACTCCTCGGAAACCTTGAGCATGGTCGCGAGCTTGAACGCCGAAATAGACACCTGTCCGAACGCGTCGTCGCTTTCGGGGATCAGACCTTCCTCGTCCACCCACGACGCGGTACCCTTGGTCGTGGTAACCGGAATCTTGCGGTCGCCGCTGGAGGTCTGGATAACGTGGGCGAGGGAGCGGAATATGTTTTCTTCCTGCAACGCCTCCACCAACGTGTGCTCGAACTCGTCCGGGACAAGAAACCCGCCCTCGGAGTCGGTGCCGATCTGCAACGCGTCCAACACCTCAGGGCGGGCGGCCTTCGAGCGCATAACGTTCCAAAACGCGCGCTTGTAATCGTCTGTCGCGCGGCCGGTCTTGGTTTCTCCGTCCGGCGCGTGCGCGGGCCTGCCCGTGATAGGGGCGGAGGTCGGCTTACTAAGCTCCAGATCGACCACGGCCTGCCGCTCGAGGCGCTCGACTTCCTTGCCCAGCGACACCACGTCGGCCTCCATTTTGTCGTAGGTAGCGGCGTCCTCGGCGGTCAAGAGACCGTCGTTGCCGCGCTTGCTGTCCAGAAACGCCTTGGCGGCTTCCCACGCCTTCGCGCGCTTTTCGCGCAGTTCGAGAATTTTGCTCATGTAAAGTTCCTCCTTCGATTTATGGCTTCAATAAAAAAAGCCGCTTTTCCAGCGACTCGATCGGGATACCTGCGTGTTTTTCCGGCTGCGGCAGCTTTTTTAGGATCGAATTCGTGACCGCCTGTCTGCTGAATATCAGCCCGCCCGAATCCTCTACGCCGGGCATGTCTTCCTCCTCGCCGGTGAACAGGATGCCGTCAACGAACTTGATCTCTACGGCCTTCTTGGCGTTCAGCCACGTTTCCGCGTCCATGAGGTGGGATATCCGCGCGCGGGAAAGGCCGGACTTCAATTCGTAGGCGTTGATGATCGATTCCTTGACTTCGTCGAGCATGGCGACGGCCTTTGCCATTTCCGCGCTGTCGCCTATGGCAACGGTCATGGGGTTGTGGATCATGAGCATACTGACCGGCGACATGTACACCTCGCCGCCCGCCATGGCGATCACGCTGGCGGCGCTGGCCGCGATGCCGTCGATCTTGACGGTCACCTTGCCCTTGTACTCCATGAGCATGTTGTAGATTTGCGCGGCGGCGAACACATCCCCACCCGGACTATTGATCCAGACGGTGATATCGCCCTCGCCGGAATGCAGTTCCGCTTTGAACTGCTGGGGCGTTACCTCATCCCCGAGCCAGCTCTCCTCGGCGATTGCTCCGTCGAGACGCAGGGTGCGCGCGCCGTCCTCGTTCTTCACCCAATTCCAAAACCGCTTATGCATCCGATTCCTCCTTAGAAGCAAAAATGCCCGCGTCCGCGAGCTTGGTCATGTTGCCGTTGATCAGGTACAGGTCGCCGCCCAGTTCCGCCGGGATGCGGTTCAAATCCTCCATCTCCCTGATGTCGTTTGCCGAGAGCCAACCGTTCTGCCGACCGGTAGCGTAGCCGGTCATGCGACTCTGATAATCCCCGCGCAGGAGGCCGTCCACGTTGAACCGGGAAAAGTACGTTTTCTTTTCCGACGGCAGCAGCAGCGCCTTCTGGATCGCCTGCTCCCAGCGCACCACCCACGGGTCAAGCGTGTATTTCACGAACTCGAGGGACTGCTGCTCGATATTGGAGAAACTGCTCTTTTCGAGATCGCCCACCATGTGTGGCGGCACGCGGAATATACGAGCAATCTCGTTGATCTGGAACTTGCGCGTCTCTAGAAACTGCGCCTGCTCGGGCGGGATGCCGATGGCGTTGAACTTCATGCCCTCTTCCAGAACTGCTATACGGTGGGCGTTGCCGCTGCCCTGATACACGGCGTTCCAGCTTTCGCGCACGCGCTTGGGGTCTTTGACCACGCCCGGATGCTCCAGCACGCCGCCGGGGTTTGCGCCGTTGGCGAAGAACTTCGCGCCATACTCCTCGGTGGCGATTGCCATGCCGATGGCGTTCTTAGCCATGGCGATGGGGGAATAGCCGATCAGACCGTCGAACCCGAGGCCGGGGATGTGCAGCACGTCCTGCGGGCGCAGGATCGCGGGGCCGGTGTCCGCCCGGTATTCGTAGAAAAGTTGCCCGGCGGGCGTCCTATCCACGATCATCTTGCTGGGCAGCAGGGGATACAGCGCGAGCACCCGGCCCGCGCCGTCCCGAATGATCTGCGCGTAGGCGTTGCCCCACAACAGCAGGTGGGTCATGAGGGTTTCGCGGAACGCGAAGGAGGTCATTTCGGGGTTGGGCTCGGTGTGCAACAGGTGATACAGCGGGTGCCCGAGCGCCTTTTCCTTGCCGCCGTCCTGCTTGTGCCGATACAGATGCAGCGGGAGGCCCGCCACCGCCTCGGCCAAGATGCGCACACACGCGTACACCGCCGTGGTCTGCATGGCCGAGCGCTCGTTGACCGATTTTCCCGAGGTTGTACCGCCAAAGAAAAAGCCGGGATCGCTTCCCGGCAGTCGGTTTTGAGGCTTGTCCCGCGCCTTGAACAGCGCCGAAAATACGCCCATGGACATCACCTCCTAAAAATGGGCATGAAAAAAGCGCCTATCTTTTGATAGACGCTTCTGTATGTTCGGTTACCTTGCTTACTCTTCCTTTTTACCAAGATCCAGATTTCACAGGTGTTATTTGCGTATATACCTTGATGCTCTTGCTTCTCCGAGCCGCTGGATTAGCCCGTCTTTCACCATAACGCCAAGAACGGCTTCAACAGTCGACGGACTGACATCCGGGAGTATTTTACATATCTCTGCTTTCGACAACGGCGTAAGGCTGTTCAACACCGTCGCTTCGATCCGCGCTTTCTTCGTAATGCGCTTCCCATTCAATACGGCAAATCGCTTGTCCAACTCCTTATAGCACATATACAGCATGGACAGGGAGTTTTCTATGAAGGGAAAATACTCATTTTCGTTTGTCTCCCATCCGGCGGAGGAAAGGCGCAGAGCCTCATAGTAATACGCCTTGTGGTTGTTAATCTGCTCCTCGAAGGAAATGTACTTTCCGGCGTCAAAGCCGTTCTTATACAGCAGAAGCAGGGAAAGCAGCCGCGACATTCTCCCGTTTCCGTCACGAAAAGGATGGATGCACAGAAAGTCGAGGACAACACAGGGTATCAGCAGAAGCTGATTAATATTCGCATCGCTTCTGGCTTCCATATAGGCAAGTTCAAGCTGTTCCATCGCCGTTGGAGTCTCTGCCGCCGGAGTCGGGCGAAAGCGTACCTTACGAGTACCGTCGGCGTCGATCTCCATAATGACGTTGTCATCGGTCTTATAATGTCCGCCGAATTCGTACCCTGCTAGCGACATCATCATTTCATGCAGACGCAGAATATCCGCCTCCCGCAAGTCCAGATGCTCATAACCGGTGTGTATCGCGTTCAGCGCGTCTCTATACCCGGCGATTTCTGCTTCATTATGATTCAGCGGTGCGCTGTTCTGATTTACGATAGCCACAATACGGTCGTCACTTGTAACGATCCCTTCTATGGCGTTGGAGCTTTTGACAGACTGCACCTTTGCGATTGCTTCCAGTTCCGTGAACACTTTCGCATATTCGTCTTTCCGTGTGCCTGCCATTGTTCTGAGCGAATAGATGCTGGAAGTGAGATTCAACAGCTTCGCCGGGAGCAGACCATTATTCAAAAAAGAGTAATCAAACCTTCTCATGCAATCCCTCCGTATCTGCATATGATTATAGCTCTTTATGTGCAGATAATCAAGGAACATCGGCGAAGTATCTGCATATGTTTATCAAAATTATGTGCAGATACGGCTTGCGATATACGGGAAGGCGGTCAGAGAACAAGCAGCCCGCGATCATCATAGATTGAGCCACCGCCGCCACCCTGATTTCGCAGCGCGCGGTCGAGCGCCATGATGGTCGCCACCGCACCGTCGATCTTTTCGGTAGACTTCTCCTTATCCGGCTTGATGTTTCCGGCCGGATCGGTCTTTATGAAGATGTTGTCCACCATACAGCGCAGCACGGGGTGCCCGCCGTGGGCGAACTTTTCCTCGAGGGTCAGTTTCATAAGCTCCTTGGTGGGGGGCGACATGTCCTTGAAGCCCTGCCCAAAGGGAACGACCGTGAAGCCTAAGCCCTC
>JAJFTZ010000047.1 GCA_021372675.1 Eubacteriales bacterium | reverse complement strand
TACCCGCTCGCGGCGGCGCTGGGGCTTTATGAGGCGCTCCTTTCTTTCGGTATAGCGGCCGGGATCAAATGGCCCAACGACTTACTTTTCAACGGCAAAAAGCTCTCGGGCATTCTGCTGGAGGCAGGGACGAGCGCCGAGGGCTCCTTTCTCGTGGCGGGCATAGGGATCAACGTAAACCAAACCTCCTTCGATGGGGAGTTAAACGATACGGCTGCTTCGCTGCGCCTGATCGCCGGAAGGGAATTCGAGCGCGAGGCGGTGCTCTGCGCCGCGCTCAACCGTATGGAGCCGGTCTTTGCACTTTGCGAAACGGACGATGGTTTTGCAGCGCTCCTCGCGCGCTATGCCGCCGCAAGCTGTACATTAGGGAAAAAAGTGGATATAATCGGCGTGGATAACGCGTTTTGCGGCGTTGCGGAGGCGCTCGACCCGCTCGGCAGGCTCATGGTGCGCGCGGAGAGCGGCGAGCTTAAGCCGGTGAGTGCGGGCGACGTTTCGCTTCGTGGCGCGAAAGGATAGGAGACGCTTCTATGGCGGGCTTTTTGACCGGGATTACGGGGCTTAAGGTAGGGCATTATACCGATAAAGACGCGCTTACGGGCTGTACGGCCGTTTTGTGCGAGGGCGGCGCGGTCGCGGGCGTGGACGTGCGGGGCTGTGCGCCCGGCACGCGGGAGACCGATCTGTTGCGCGGCTACAACCTCGTGGAACGCGTGCACGCGGTGATGCTTTGCGGAGGGAGCGCTTACGGGCTCGACGCGGCCTCGGGCGCGATGCAGTACTTGGAGGAAAAAGGCGTAGGCTTTGTTATAGGCGTCGGCGTGGTGCCCATCGTGCCCGCGGCGGTCATCTTCGACCTCGGTGTGGGCGATTATAAAGTACGCCCCGGCAAACAGGAGGGTTATGCCGCCTGCGCCACGGCGCAAAGCGGCGCGTTTGAAACGGGGAGCGCAGGCGCGGGCACGGGCGCCACGGTCGCCAAGCTCTACGGGCCGATGTTTGCGGCAAAGGGCGGCCTGGGCACCTGCTGTATTGATTTGTTCGGCGGCGTGAAGGTGGCGGCGATCGCGGTCGTGAACGCGCTCGGCGAAATTTACGACCCCGATACCGGGAAGCTCGTTGCGGGCGCGAATGCCGGCGGGCGGCCTTTGACGGACGCTGAAAAGATGCAAGCTATGGCGGCGGCCGCGGGCAACACCACCATAGGCGTGGTGGCGACCAACGCCGCGCTCACCCGGGAGGAGGCGAACAAGCTCGCGGCCATCGCGCACGACGGGCTTGCGCTCACGATACGCCCCGTGCACACCCCCTACGACGGCGATACGTTCTTTGGCCTTTCCACCTTGGAAATACCCGGCGTGCCGTTTGCGGCCGTGCTCACGGCGGCGGTGCGCGCCGTGACGGGGGCGGTGCTAAGCGCCGTCGGAATTGACAAATAATTGCTGCATGTATAAAATAGATAAGAACTTAATTTTGGCCCGCCGCGCCGGACGCGCGGAAAAAATCGAAGGATGGTTCTTTTAGAATGGTCATAGGCACCGGTATCGACATCATCGAAGTATCGAGGGTGAAAAGGGCGTCGGAACGCACCGGTTTTTTGGAACGCATTTTTACAAGCAAGGAAAAGCAGTATTTCGAGCGGACGAACTTCAGCCCCGAGACCATCGCGGGCATGTTCGCCGCCAAGGAGGCTATCGCGAAGGCGCTCGCGGTCGGCTTCAACGGCGTCAAATGGCGAGATATCGAAATTCTGCATGATGAAAAAGGCGCCCCGTATCCCGCGCTCGCGTGCGGCGCGCTCGATAGGATGAATGAGCTTTGCGGCAAGCGGGTGCTCGTGAGCATTTCTCACATCAAGGAGCTTGCGGTGGCGCAAGCGATTTTAGAGGACTGAAAAGCTAAACTTTACGGGGCGGGCGACCGCCCTTATTTTGCAATTTGGGCGTTTATAAAGGAGGTTCTCTTGGCGCGGCTGTTGACCTTTGAAGAAGTGAAAGCCTTTATCGGCGAACGCGCGCGCGGCTCCAACAAGGGGAGCCACGGCAGGGGTCTTATCCTCGCGGGCAGCGACGGCCTTTCTGGCGCGGCCGTGATGGCCTCCGCCTCGGCGCTTCGCGCAGGAATCGGCACGCTGAAAGCGCTCGTGCCTAAAAGCGTGCTTCCCGCGTTTTACGCGCTGCCCGAGGCGATGGCGACGGGCCTCGAAGGCGCGTGGGAAGCGCCGGACGAAGCAACGCTTTTTGATTTCTTAGGCGACTGCACCTGCGCCGCAGTGGGGTCCGGTATGGGGCGCGGCGCGGGCGTGCTCTCGACGGTCAACGCTATACTCGCCACGGGGAAGCCCGCTGTGATCGACGCCGACGGCCTCAACGCGCTTTCGCGCGCGGCGGGCTTTTCCGAATTACTGCACGAAAACGCGATTCTCACGCCGCATCCAGGCGAAATGGCGCGGCTCACGGGGAAGCAGATCGCGGAAATTACGGAAAACCCAGAGGAAATCGCGCTAAGCTATGCCAAGCTCTGGGGCTGCACGGTGCTTTTAAAGGGCGCCGCAAGCCATATCGCCGCGCCGGACGGGCGCGTGCGGCGGAACGAAACGGGCAACGCGGGGCTTGCCAAGGGCGGCAGCGGCGACGTGCTCGCGGGGATCGCGCTTAGCTTTTTGGGGCAGAGCTTAAAGCCCTTCGAGGCGGCATGCGCGGCGGCGTACGTTTTGGGTGCGGCCGCAGACGAGGCAATGGAGCTTTTGAAGGAGCGCATGCTTCTCTCACGCGACGTGACGGAGGCGGTAAAGAAAACGGTAGAACGGCTTTTCTAAATAAAATATAGGGAATGGGAAGGGGTACGGCATGCTGGTATTGAAAAACGGCAGAATCCTAACGATGGCGGGCGAGGAGTTTATGGGCGACGTAGCCGTGGAAAACGGAAAGATCGCCGCATTGGGGAAGGGGCTTCGCTACGACGGGGCGGAGGAGATCGAGCTTGGAGGCCGCTATGTGCTGCCGGGCTTTGTGGATGCGCATTGCCACATCGGCATGTTCGAGGACAGCATCGGCGAGGTAGGGGACGACGGAAACGAGGCGTCCAATCCCGTAACGCCGGAGATGCGCGCCATCGACGCCATCAACCCCTACGACCGCTGCTTTGCGGAGGCGCGCGAGGCGGGTGTGACCACCTGCGTCACCGGCCCGGGCAGCGCGAACGTGATCGGCGGACAGTTTGTTGCCATGAAGACCTACGGCGAAAGCATGGAGAGCATGATCCTGCGCTATCCCGTGGCCATGAAGGCGGCATTCGGGGAAAACCCCAAGCGCGTATATACGTCGCAGAAAACGACGCCGAAGACCCGCATGGCGACGGCGGCGGTGCTCCGCAAGGCGCTTACGGGCGCGGCCGAGTACATGAAAAAGATCGAGGACGCGGGGGACGACCGCTCCAAGCTCCCCGAACGGGACCTCGGCAAGGAGGCGCTCGTGAAGGTCTTGAAGCGCGAACTGCCCATGAAAATACACGCGCACCGCTCCGACGATATCCTTACCGCCATCCGCATCGCAAAGGAATTCGATATCCGTTTCTCCATCGAGCATTGCACCGAGGGTTATATGATCCCGGGCCTCATCAAAAAGGCTGCCGCCGAGCAGGGCATGGGCGTGATCATAGGGCCGCTGTTGAGCGAAAGGAGCAAGGAGGAGCTTCGAAACCTCAGCTTCAAGGCGCCCAAGGTGCTTTACGACAACGGCGTCGAGTTCGCCATGATGACCGACCACCCCGTAATCCCCCAGCAGTATCTGCCCGTTTGCGCCGCGCTTGCGGTGCGCGAAGGGTTGCCGGAGGATGCGGCGCTAAAGTCCATTACCATCAACGCCGCGCGCGTGACGGGCATCGACGACCGCGTGGGCAGCCTCGAGGTGGGGAAGGATGCGGATATCGCGGTGTTCAGCGCCCACCCGCTCGACTTTCGGAGCCGCTGCGTGCTCACGCTTATCAACGGCGAGCGCGTGCATAGCGAGCTATGACCGTTATAGAGCAAAAAAAAGCGCTTCGCGACGAGATGCGCGAAACGCTCAAGCGGATGAGCGATGAAAATAGGCTAGAACAATCCGCCGCCGCCTGCGCGAACGTCGTGGGCTTAAGCGCGTTCCAAAACGCGAAAACGGTGCTTTTGTACCGCGCGCTTCCCGCCGAGTGCGACCCGGCGGCGATCGCGCGCGCCGCGGCGCTTTCCGGGAAGCGCGTTGCGTACCCCGTTTGCGAGGCCGATAATAACCTTAGCCTGTACGTGCCCGAGGATGATAGCGCCTACATCCGCAGCGGCTACGGCATCCTCGAGCCGGATAAGGCGCGGTCGCAGAAGGTAAGCGCGGACGAGCTTGATCTCATCGTCGTGCCCGGCCTCGCGTTCGACCGCGCGGGCCATAGGCTCGGGCGCGGCGCGGGCTATTACGACAGGCTTTTGAACCGGACGCGCGCCTTCAAACTCGGCTTCGGGTTTCGCGAGCAGCTCGCGCAAAACGTGCCAACGGAGCCTTTCGACATGAAAATGGACTGCGTCGTCCTCGACAGATGGATTTATTGTGAATAAATACCTTTTTTTCTTGTGGAAACCTCGGTAGAAATGCTACAATACTTGCGGCAACGCAAGGAAAACACAAGTTTTTCACACGGGAGGGCGTTCGTGCGCATCATTGCCGGGACAAAAAGGGGCGCGGTACTTTTTGCGCCCAAGGGCATGCACACGAGACCGACGCTCGACAGGGTCAAGGAATCGGTGTTCGGCATCCTCCAGTTTGAGTTGGAGGGGAAGTCCGTTTTGGATCTCTTTGCCGGCTCCGGCGCGCTCGGCCTCGAGGCGCTCTCGCGCGGCGCGAGGTTTGCCGCGTTCAACGACAGCGCGCGCGAAAGCGCCGCCATCGTACGCAAAAACATCGAAAAGCTCAGGTTTGAAGAGCTTTCGTCGGTCTATGCGCTCGATTTTTCAGCCTTTCTCAAGCGCGCGGCGCTAGACGGGCTTCGGTTTGATATCGCGTTCCTCGACCCGCCCTACGGCGCTCAGCTCGCGGAACCGGCGATGGAGGAAATGCTTCGGCTCGGGCTTTTGAACGACGGCTTCGTGATTGTCGCGGAGCATTCGCCCCATAAGCCGCTAAATCCCGTTGCGGGCCTGCGCCTGCGCGACAGCCGCCGTTACGGCGAGGTCGCCGTATCCTTCTTGATCGGGGAGGACGATCGATGAGCGTTGTTTATCCGGGCAGCTTCGACCCGCTCACCTGCGGGCATATGGATATCCTCAAGCGCGGCGCCGCGCTCTACGACAGGATATTCGTGGGCGTGCTCAACAACGCGCAGAAGCGCCACGCGTTTTCCCTCGACGAGCGTAAGTCCTTCGTGGAGCTTGCCTGCCGTGCGGAGGGCCTTCAAAATGTGGAGGTGCGCGCGTTCGACGGGCTTCTGGTGGATTTTGCGCAAGCGTGCGGCGCGCAGGCCATTCTAAGGGGCCTTCGCACACCGGAGGATTTTACCTACGAGGCGCAGCTTTGCGCGGCGAACCGCCATCTCGCGCCCGAGCTTGAAACCGTGTATCTTATAGCGAAGCCTGCGCTCGCATTCTTAAGTTCCGCGCTCGTACGCGAGATCGGCTCCTACAACGGGACTATAGACGGGCTCGTGCCCGACGCTATAAAAAATACCATCGCAGAAAGGTTGTCGAAGAGATGAGCATGGATTCTCAGAACCTGAAGATTTTCGCCATACTTGAGCAAATAGAGCAGACCATCGAAAATAGCCCCCGTCCTAAGATTGGAGGCGGCAACAAGCGCCTTGTGGACGTGGATGAGATCGTTGATCTGATGGGCGATCTCAAGGTGACCATTCCCGAGGATATCCGCCGCGCCAACAGCGTGATGATCGAGGCTCAAAACATGACGGACAACGCAGCCGACCACGCGCGCGATATCGTGGAAAAGGCCCAAAAGCAGGCGGATAAGCTCCTGGCCGAAGCCAACGCCTCCGCGCAGCAGATCGTTGTGAAGGCGAAGGATGAATACGAGCGCCTCGTGAGCGAGGATGAAATTTATCAGGAGGCGCAAAAGCGCGCGCAGCTATTGGCGGCCAAGGCGGAGTTTAACGCCAACGTGGTGTACGAAAACGCCAAGCTGTACGCCGATCAGGTGTTGCAGGACCTCGAACGCTTCCTTGTGGAGTACGAGCAGCTCGTGAAGCGCAACCGCAAGGAGCTCGACGCCCGCGCGCCGCAGCCCGTGCAGCAGGTTCCCGCGGCGTCCGCGGCGGCTCCCGTAGCCGCCCCTATAAAGCCTGTTGAAGCGCGGCCCGCGCCGGTAAAGCCCATCGCCCCCGCAAAGAGGAAGCCCCTCGAGGAGGACTTCGACGACGATCTCGACGAGGAGGACGACGAGGAGGAAGAGCGCGGCGGCGGCTTCTTGAGCAGCCTGTTCGGGCGCAAAAAGAAAAAGGTCGAAGACGACGACTTCGACGACGTGGAATAAAAACCTTCGATTCCTTACAGCGGGCGGCAAACGCGTTTGCCGCCCGCCTTTTGTTTCTTGGCGTTATTGGCGCCTTCGCCCCCTGCGCATAGCCCCCGAGAGGAGCGCAACGACCGCTACGCCCAAAAGCGACGCGGCGAAGATCATGGAGGCGGAAAGCGTGTTGTTTATAATCGCGGCCTTCCCGATGGGCGCGAACACCGCCGCCGCTTCCGTAACGAAAAGCGGCGTCAAAAAATAAGCTGCCGCTGCCGCGACCGCGCCCTGTACGAGCTTAAGGAGCAGGTAACTTTTTGCCTTGATGCGCGCGAACACCGTGGATTGCGCCATCACGCACAGCCCGCCGAACGAGAAGAAAAACGCGGAGACCGCCGCTACGGTTCTTACGGGCAGGTCGAGCGCGCTAAGCGACTTGCAGCCGTTCGTGACCTCGACGATGCCCGTCAGGATCGTTTGCGCAAGCTCCTTGGGCGCGCCCGCCGCGCCTAAAAGCCACGCGAACGGATATGCCAATATGGGGAGCGCGCCCGTGGCCGAAAGAAGCTCTAAAAGCACCATGAATAAAATCACCGTGGCGCAGATGTTGAGCACCGCGAGCATGGAGGAGCTGATCGCCTCAAACAGCACGGCGGAAAACGGGCGCTCCGAAAGGCGCTGAGCATTTTCGGTTTTTGCGGCGGGCAAACGGCGCAGGACAAAGGGGAGAACGAAGCAGAGCGCGATGAGCTGCGAAAGAATTACGGGCGTCGCGATGCGGGAAATGCCGAGCATGGAGGTGGCGAAGCTGCCGTAGATGAACATGGGGCTTATCACGTTGAGCGCGGCGCAAAGCGGCGTGGGCGCGTCCTCCTGCCCGTAGGCCTCGCCGACAAGCCTGGCGCCGGACGGCGCGCCGGAAACGAAGCTCATCAAAACGAGTCCGAAGGGCGTAGCGGAGGAAAGAAGGCCCGCGCCCCGAAGGAGCGACGTGCAAATAAAAAACGGGAGCAAGGCCGGCATCAGGGAATTGAGCCACAGGTCAAAGCCCGCGCGCGCGGCCCGCATCGCCGGGGCATGAAAGGCGACGAGCAGCGCGCACGCGAGAGCGCAGACGATAAAGAGTATTTTTTGAAACAACGTACGCATCGGTACATATATATGTACGGCGCGTTGCGGTATTCATACGATGAGAAGCGGCGCGGCGTAATCGAACGCGGCGCTTTTTCGCCGCATAAGCGCGAGCGGCGCGATATCTGCGGCGCGCAGATCAATCTCGTGCAAAAGCCTTGC
Source organism: Eubacteriales bacterium (assembly GCA_021372675.1). Taxonomy (GTDB): domain Bacteria; phylum Bacillota; class Clostridia; order Christensenellales; family CAG-138; genus UBA7707. The sequence continues at coordinate 20,385 of JAJFTZ010000047.1, read as the reverse complement.
GGCTTCCGGCAGCGCCGCCGTATCTGAAAATTTCGTTATGACGGGCAGCGTCGCGTTTTTCGCGAGCGCGCCAAGCAAGGGGAGCGCGCTTTTTTTTACGCCCAGAACGCGGAGGTAGGGAAGCGCGTTTTTATAAAGCCCCTTTTCCACGCCCAAAAACGCGTAAACGAGGATGCGCCTGAGCCGCGCGAGCGTATAGCGCTTGGTTTTCAGGTTTGTTAAAAGCTCTCCGTAATCGCCCGCCTCGCGCGCGCGGCGGTACAGCGCGTTTTCAAGCCCCTCGCTTACGTCGGGGAGGTTTTCAAGCGCCTCGCGCGGCATGCGCCGCAGCGCGTAAAGGATAACGTCCGAAAGCCGCTCCTGCAAATAGGGGGCTTCGCCCGCTTCGCTCATCCGGCAAACATCCGAAAACACGCTTTCGGGCAAACACTCGCGCAGCGCGTCCGTATCGACTTCCGTTAAGGCGCGCCGAAGCGCCGAAGCGCTCGCGAATTTGCCCGCCGTTTGATCGGCGTCGTGCGCGGCGCCTGTGCGCTTTACGGCATAAGGCTCCATGTGCGGGGCGAACCGCCGTATCGCCTTTATGTATTCCACGCCCAAGATATCGTTGGGCAAGGGGACCATGTCGGCCGATCGGCCGTTTGCGTGCGAGGCGTGTGCATCTGCGCGCGCGGCGAGTGCGCGGGGGAAGGATATCCCCGTTTTTAAAAGGCTTTTTAATTCCGCCCTGTGCGTCTCCGTCTCCTCGGCGGCGGCCATGCGCTTTAGCGCGCTCACATCGCCCGATTCGCTGCCGAAGCAAAGCTTATCCACAAGCCCCGTGCCGCCCAAAATGCGCACGGCGCCCTCCGCAAAGCGTTCCGCCGTTGCGCAGGAATAGGCGGCGGGGAGCAAAAGCACCATGTCCGCGCCATTTTGAAGCGCCCATCTCGCGCGGGAAAATTTATCGAACATGGCGACCTCGCCGCGCTGCACGAAAGCGCCGCTCATCACCACGACGATAAATTCGCAGCCCGTCAAGCGCCGCGCTTCCGTAAGCTGGTAGCGGTGGCCGTTATGGAAGGGGTTATATTCGGCGATCACGCCCGTGCAATGCGGCATAACGCTGCTCCTTTCGGAAGCTTTTTCTTTATTATAGGGCAAGCCTCGCTATCCGTCGAGGCAAAGCCCCGTCATTTTTAAAACGTTGAAAGCGCAGCATCCTTCATACATTTTTCGAAAATGAATGTTTTCATGCAAAAAATGCCCCGGAAAGCGAATTTCGGCTATCTTCCGCGCGCGCATCTGTGCTATAATGCAGACGAAGTTTCGTTATGATTCCAGCTTTGAAGGAGATATTTGAAACATGGCGATCATGGAGCGCATCAAGGCGCAGGCAAAGGCAAATGTGAAGCACGTGTTGCTGCCGGAGGGCTCGGAGGAGCGCACCTTACAGGCCGCGCGCATTCTGGTGGACGAGGGTATCGCGAGGGTGACTTTGCTCGGCGACGCGGCGAAGATTCGCGGGGAGGCGCTTAGGCTCAAGGTAAATCTTAACGGCATCGGCGTTGTTGACCCTTCCGAATCGCCCGATCTTACGGCGTATACCGAGCAGTTTTACGAAATGCGCAAGGAAAAGGGGGTCACGCCCGAAAAGGCGCAAAAAACCATGCGCGACCCGCTCTTTTTTGCCGCGATGATGATAAAAAACGGCCGTGCCGACGGCATGGTGGCCGGTGCGCTCTGCACCACGGGCGATACGCTTCGCCCCGGACTTCAGATCATCAAAATGAAGAAGGGCATTTCCGTGGTGTCGAGCTGCTTCATCATGGAGGTGCCGAACAGCGCCTACGGCGACGACGGCCTTCTTATTTTCGCCGATTGCGCGGTGAACCCATGCCCCACGGCGGAACAGCTCGCGGCCATCGCCGTATCCTCCGCCGAAACGGCGAAGACGCTTTGCAAAATGGAGCCGCGCGTGGCCATGCTTTCCTTCTCTACCAAGGGGAGCGCGCAGCACGAGCTTGTGGATAAGGTCGTCAAGGCGACCGAGCTTGCGCACGAAATTGCGCCCGAGCTCAGCGTGGACGGCGAGCTTCAGGCCGACGCGGCGCTTGTGGAAAAGGTTGGAAAACTCAAGTCGCCCGGCAGCGCCGTTGCGGGCAAGGCCAACGTGCTCGTGTTCCCGGACTTGCAGGCGGGCAATATCGGCTACAAGCTCGTGCAGCGCCTCGCGGGCGCCGAGGCCATAGGCCCCATCTGCCAGGGCTTTGCAAAGCCCGTCAACGATCTCTCGCGCGGTTGCAGCGTGGAGGATATCGTAGCCGTCACAGCCATCACCGCAGTTCAGGCGCAGGGCCTTGAATAAATAGTAAGAAGGGGAACATGAAATGAAAGTACTTGTGGTAAACGCGGGAAGCTCGTCGCTCAAATACCAGCTTATGGAAACGGGTACCGGCGACGTGATCGCCAAGGGCATTTGCGAGCGCATCGGCCTTGCGGGCTCGAAAACCACCTATAAGCCCACGGGCAAAGACCCGCAGGTGTTCGACCGGGAGCTCAAGGATCATACCGACGCCATCAAGCTTGTGCTTGGTGCGCTTGTAGACCCCGAAAAGGGCGTGCTCAAGAGCATGAAGGAGATCGACGCGGTAGGCCACCGCATCGTGCACGGCGGCGAAAAGTTCAAGACCTCCGCGCTCATCGATGACGCGTTCGTCGAAGCCGTGGAAACCCTGAGCGAGCTCGCGCCGCTCCACAACCCCGCGAACCTCATGGGCGTGCGCGCCTGCCGCGCCGTTATGCCTAACGTACCCATGGTCGGCGTGTTCGACACGGCTTTCCATCAAACCATGCCGCCCGCCGCGTTCATGTACGGCCTGCCCTACGAGGCTTACAGCGAACACCTCGTAAGGCGCTACGGCTTCCACGGCACCTCGCATTACTTCGTATCCCAAAAGGCCATTCAAAAGCTCGCGGCGATCGGTGTCGCGCCCGAAAAATCCAAGGTCATCACCTGCCATTTGGGCAACGGCTCAAGCATCGCGGCGGTCATGGGCGGCAAGTCGGTGGATACCTCCATGGGCTTCACGCCGCTCGAGGGCGTTCCCATGGGCACGCGCAGCGGCAGCATCGACCCGGCCATCGTGTTCTACCTCATGGACAAGCTCAATATGGACTGCGGCGAGGTCAGCAATTATCTCAATAAAAAGAGCGGTATGCAGGGTATTTCCGGCGTTTCGAGCGACTTCCGCGATTTGGACGACGCGTCCAAGGCCGGCAACGAGCGCGCGAAGCTGGCGGTGGATATGTTTGCTTACAGCGTAAAGAAATACATCGGCGCGTATGCGGCCATAATGAACGGTGTGGATGCCATCGTGTTTACGGCGGGCGTGGGCGAGCACGACGGCGCGGTTCGCGAGCTTGTGCTCAAGGGCCTCGAGTACCTCGGCATGGATGTGGATTTCGAGTTCAACAGGAACTTCCCGCGCGGCGCGGAGGCGGAGCTGACGAGGCCCGCCAGCAAGGTAAAAGTGTATGTAATCCCCACCGACGAGGAGCTTGTGATCGCGCGGGATACCGCCGCTATCGTCGGCGCCGCCAAATAAATAAAAGCTGTTGACAAACCATGGTGCAGCGGATAAAATATTCAAGGTTATGGGGGATGTTATGAAGCTCAACGTAGCCGAACAGCTTAAGCTCGCGGGCAAGGCAAAACATGCCGAGCTCGAGGCGGAGCTTGGGCCGTTCTTCTACGGCGGAAGAACCGTCGCGTTCGCGTCGCCGGTACGGATGCATGTCGATTACGTCTATGACGGCGACTGCTTTCAGGTATCGGGCAGGCTCGAAACCGAGCTCGCCTCGGAATGCGCGCTATGCGGCAAGGCTTTCGCAGAGCCCTTCGGCTTTTCCTTTTCGGAACGCTTCAAGAAGGACACCTCCGAGGAAGACGACGCCTACGAATACCGCGGCGAGGAACTCGATCTCGGGCGCATGGCGGAGGAGCTTATCTTCCTCAATCTGCCGCTCAGCAGCGTATGCGCGGAGGACTGCAAGGGCCTCTGCCCCGTTTGCGGATGCAATTTGAACACGGCACAGTGCTCCTGCGCCGGGGATGGGCTGATTAACCCGTTCTTAACGCTCGGAGCGCTGCGAAACGTCGATAAGGAGGTGTAATCATGGCGGTCCCCAAGAGAAAAACTTCAAAGGCTAGGCGCGATTCGCGCAGGTCGAGCCACTGGAAGCTGTCCCTCCCGGGTATTGTGGAATGTCCGCAGTGCCACGAGCCGAAGCTGGCTCACAGGGTTTGCAAAAAGTGCGGCTTTTACGACGGTAAGCAGGTCATCAACCTCGAAACCGAAAAAAAGGCTAAGAACTGAAAACCGTATAGCGCTTAGGGCTCCCCATAACAAGGGAGCCTTATCATTATCGACGGAAACGGGGGATTTCTTAATGAAGATCGCGGTGGATGTATTCGGCGGCGACAACGCGCCGCAGGCGGTCGTTGAGGGCGTCGTTCTGGCGCTGCAAAAAGAAAGCGGCTTTTTCGTGCTCCTGTGCGGCGACGAGGAAAAAATAAAAGCCGAGCTTCAAAAATACCAGTACGATGCCGCGCGCGTTGAAATCCAACACGCGCCGGACGTGATCGGCTACGACGAGCCGCCCACCGTGGCGATCAAGCGCAAAAAGGATTCCTCGCTTGTGAAGGCGCTCGAAGCCCTTCGCGACAGGCGCGCGGACGCGTTCGTATCGGGCGGCAGCACGGGCGCCGTTCTCGCGGGCGCGACGCTCATCGTGCGGCGGTTGAAGGGCGTGAAGCGCCCCGCGCTCGCACCGCTTCTTCCCACGAGGGCGGGCGGTCATGTGCTTTTGATCGACTGCGGCGCGAATGTGGATTCCAAGCCCTCCTACCTGCAGCAGTTCGCCGTGATGGCGGACGCGTACATGCGCGATGCCATAGGCGTGAAAACACCCCGCATCGGCCTTATCAACAACGGCGCGGAGGAGGAGAAGGGCAACGAGCTGACGAAAACCGCATATAAGCTTTTAAAAGCGACGCCTGTTGAATTTTCGGGCAACTGCGAGGCGCGCGACATACTTTCGGGTGAGTTCGACGCGGTGGTATGCGACGGCTTCGTAGGCAACGTGGTGCTTAAATACACCGAGGGGCTTGCCTCCGTGCTCCTTGGCATGATCAAGGACGAGCTTATGGCCGATATGCGCTCGAAGCTCGGCGCGGCGCTGAGCAAGCGCGCCTATGCGCGCGTCAAAAAGAAGATGGACTATACCGAGTACGGCGGCGCGCCTCTTTTAGGCATCGACGGCTGCGTCATCAAGGCGCACGGAAGCTCCAATGCCAAGGCGTTCAGCGCGGCCTTATTGCAGGCGAAGCGCTTTTACGGGAGCGACGTGAACGGCGCGATCGCGCGCGCCATCGATGCGCTGCCCGCGATAGAGGATTGACAGCGCCTCGACTTAAGGCTAAACTATTCAGGAAGAAATCATTCTTTACTTTATAGTATTTCAGTTTGAAAGGTGGTGCAGCGTTTTGCAGTTTGAAAAAATTCGCGTGATCATCGCGAAACAGCTCGATATTCCCGAGGAAAACATCAAGCCAGAGTCGAACCTCATCGAAGACCTTAAGGCGGATTCCCTCGATGTTGTGGAGTTGGTGATGGATCTCGAGCAGGAGTTCGATATCGAAATTCCCGACGACGAGCTTCCTCTTATCCGCACCGTGGGCGATATCATCGGGTTCATCAACAAGAAAAAGTAAGAAAACGCGTATAATACCCGCATCATAAGATGCGGGTATTTGATGTAAAAGAACGTTTGGAGGGATACGACGTGGACGCGAACCGCGCGGAGCTGCTTGACGCGTTGCAGCAAAGGCTCCAATATGACTTTCACGATCTTTCGCTTCTCGATACCGCGCTGACGCACGCCTCCTATGTGAAGGGCGACGGCAGGGCGTGCGCCCACAACGAGCGGCTCGAGTTTTTGGGCGACGCAGTTGTGGAGCTTTGCGTGAGCGAGTACCTTTATAAAAACTACCCCGATATGGACGAGGGGCTTATGACGCGCGCGCGCGCGCTTGCGGTCTATGAGCGCGCGCTCCACCAGATCGCGCTTTCTTTGGCTTTAGGCGAGGCGCTTTTATTAAGCCGCGGCGAGGAGCGCTCGGGCGGGCGCGAAAAGCCCTCCATTCTGGCCGACGCCATGGAGGCGGTGATCGGCGCCGTCTACCTCGACGGCGGCTTGGACGCGGCGGCAAGGCTCATTTTGCGCTTCGCGGCAAAAAGCATAAGCGAGGCGGCTACCGGCGTCGCTTCCAAGGATTATAAAACCATGCTGCAGGAGCACGTACAGCAAAGGCGCTTGGGCGCGATCGAATACGTCTTTACCGGCTCGAGCGGCCCGGATCATAAAAAGCTTTTCTTCATGCGCGTCGAGGTAAACGGCAGGGCGATAGGCGAGGGGGAAGGCGGCTCCAAGCAGGAGGCTGGGCAGCGCGCGGCGAAGATGGCGCTCGAAGCGCTAACGAATGCCGATTGAACGCGCCAAATGGCAGGATCGGTCGAAATGTGGTAAAAAATTGCATTGTTGCCACCATATATGGTATGATGTAATGAGTTTATAAAGGCGTGGTGTGCAAAGTTGCGGCTGACAAAACTGGAGATCAACGGCTTCAAGTCGTTTGCAAAAAAAACTGAAATTGAATTTCAAAACGGCATCACGGCCATCATTGGCCCCAACGGCAGCGGCAAGAGCAACATTGCCGACGCCGTTCGTTGGGTTTTGGGCGAGCAGAGCGCCAAGGCGCTGCGCGGCACCCGCATGGAGGACGTGATCTTCAACGGCACCGAGCAGCGCAAGCCGCAGGCGTTCTGCGAGGTCGCCCTTACGTTCGACAATGCCGACGGCTTTTTGCCCACCGAGTTCAACGAGGTGAGCGTTACGCGCCGCATCTACCGCAGCGGCGAAAGCGAATATCTCCTGAACCGTACCGTGTGCAGGCTCAAGGATATTTCCACGCTCTTTCGCGATACGGGCATCGGCAAGGAAGGCTATTCCATCATTGGGCAGGGCAAGGTGGAGGAGATTCTTTCCAGCAAGTCCGGCGCCCGCCGCGCGGCGTTCGAGGAGGCCGCGGGCATTTCCAAATACCGCGTCCGCAAGACGGAGGCGGAAAACAAGCTCGAGGAAACCAAGAAAAATCTCGTGCGCCTCACCGATATCCTCGAGGAGCTATCGCGCCAATTAGGTCCGCTCGAATCCGAAAGCCTTGCCGCGCGGGAATTTTTAAGGCTGCGCGACGAATTGAAGGAAATAGAGATCAACCTCTTTTTATACCAGTACGATAAATTGAACGAACGCATCGAGGCGCTTAAGGCGAGCCTCGCGCAGTTCGACGAGGAGCTGAACTCGCAGGACGGCCTGTACGGCGCTCTCAGCGCCGAGTGCGCTGATAAAGAGGAAAAGGAGCGCGCGGTGAGCGGCGCTATAAGCCAGCTTCAAAACGAGCTATTAAAGCTTTCCTCGGGCGTGGAATCCCGTTCGGGCGACGCAAAGGTGTTAAGCGAACGCATTGAAAACGCGCTGCGCGAGCGCGAAAGGCTCGATGCCGCGGTGCGCGAAAACGGAGGTAAGCTCGGCCTTTACGCGGCAAGCCTTGCAGCGCTTGAAAAAGGCATGGAGGAAACCCGCGCGCGCCTTACGGAAAACGAGGCGGAGTTAAAGGCTGCCGAATTGGAGTATGCCGCGCAAAACGCCGAGATCAAAGAAAAGGAAGCGCTTCTCGACAGCCAGAAAAACAGCATCATCGAGTCCATGAACCGTCTGGCGGACGCAAAAAGCCTGCTTTCACGCTTCGAGGCCATACAGGGCTCCATCGCGGAGCGCGTCGCGGCGGTGGATGAAGAGGAAGCTTTGCTTCTGGGAAAGGATAAAAAGCTCGATGCGGAGGCGAAAGAGGCGCGGGCCGATTACGCCGCGCAGAAGGAAAAACGGGACGCGCTAGACATCGCGCATAAAAAAGCGATCTCCGCGTGCAATGAATTAAACGAAAGACTTCGCTCCATCCGCGAGGAGATGCGCCGCATGGAGCAAAACCTCGAGGCGGAAAAGTCGCGCGTAAAGGTGCTTTCCGAGATGAAGCGCGCGCACGAGGGCTACTACGCGAGCGTGAAGAACGTTTTACGGGATAGCGAGCGCGACATGGACCTTAAAAAGCGCATCGAGGGCGTTGTGGCGGAGCTTTTGCGCGTTCCCGAGCAGTACGAGACCGCCATCGAGATGGCGCTCGGCTCCGCGCTCCAAAACATTGTGACGCCCACGGAGCAGGACGCGAAGTACGTGATCGAATACCTCCGCAAAAAGGAGTACGGCCGCGCCACGCTTTTGCCGGTTTCCGCCATGCGCGGAAGGCTTTTAAACGAGCAGGAAAAGGCCGCGTGCCGCGTGGACGGCTACCTGGGCGTAGCCTCCGATCTTGTGGGCTACGACGAGCGCTACCGCGGCGTTTTTGAAAACCTCTTGGGGCGAACCGTGCTTGTTCGCGACATCGACGCGGGCATCGCCATCAACCGTGTGGCGCGCGGGGCATTTCGCATTGCCACGCTTCGGGGGGATATCATCAATCCCGGCGGCTCCATGACGGGCGGCAGCACCCAAAAGCGCGAATTCAGCCTTGTGGGGCGCGAGCGCGAGATCGAGGAGCTTACCGGCCGTATCGCGTCGTTCGATCTGCGCGTTGCCGAGAAAAACGCCTCCATGGAGCGCGCCGCATCGGAGCTTGAGCAGAAAAACACCGAAATGCAAGAGCTTTTATCTAAGCTGCACGAACAGGACGTAGAGCTTGCCGCGCAGAAGGAAAAGCTCGATATCGTGCTCAAATACGTACAGCAAAACCTAGACGCGATAGACCGCGCGCGGCTCGAGCGCTCGCAGCTTCTCGATAATCTGGCGGACGTTAAAAACCAGTGCCGCGAGGCGGAGGCCGCGCAGGAGAACCTTGAGCAGGGCAACGTTTCCACCCGCGAGGACGTGAAGCGCACGCAGGAGGCGCTTAACGCCGCGCGCGCGCAAGCAGCGATCTCATCCGAACGGCTGACGCAGATGAAGGTGGCGCGCATGTCGCTCGAAAAGGAGTTTTCCTCCGCGCAGAGCGAGCATAAGAGGCTTTCGCAGGAGGCGGACGGGGTAAAGCTTACCGTCGCCAAGGACAAGCAGGCTTCCGAGGTGCTTTTCGCGCAGGTGAAGGAGCTCAACGCGCAACGTGCGGGCCTCGATACGCGCATCGACGCCGAACGCAAGGACCTCGACCTTCTCACCGAGCAGCTCCACGTGCAGGAGGAGGAGCGCGAGAAACATCAAAACGCGCTCGACGACGCGCGTGCGCGCCGCGAAAGGCTTTCGGAGGATCTCAACGATCTGCGCGAGCGCCGCCATAAGGCCGAAATGAACCGCAGCAAGGCGGAGATGGAACTTATCGCTTTACAGGACAGGATATGGGAGGATTACGAGCTTACCTATGAAAACGCGCTGCCCATGCGCCGGCAGGTCGCGGTGACGCAATCGCACATCCGCGTGGATGAGCTCAAAAAAGAAATACGCGGCCTGGGCGATGTGAACGTGAAGTCCATCGAGGAATTTAAAGCCGTGAAGGAGCGCCACGAGCTTTTGAACGCCCAATGCGAGGACCTTCTCAAGGCGGAGGCGGATTTACAGGTGCTCATTTCCGACCTTGTGGAGACGATGGCGGCCGAGTTCAAAAAGCAGTTCGCGCGCATCCAGGAGAATTTCGGCATCGTGTTCGCGGAGCTTTTCGGCGGTGGCAAGGCGGAGCTCGTGCTTGCGGACGAGAGCGACGTGCTCAACTGCGACATCGAGATCATCGCCCAGCCGCCGGGAAAGAAGCTGCAGCTTCTCACGCTCCTTTCCGGCGGCGAGCGCGCGCTCACGGCCATCGCGCTCCTGTTCGCCATCTTGAAGCTCAAGCCTACGGCATTTTGCATTTTGGACGAGATCGAATCCTCGCTCGACGAGGCGAACGTTTCGAATTTCGCCGAGTATGTGCGCAACTATTCGGACGATACCCAGTTTATTTTGATCACGCACCGCAAGGGCAGCATGGAGGTATGCGACATGCTCTACGGTGTGGCAATGGAGGAAAAGGGCGTTTCCCGCGTCGTGTCCGCAAGGTTCAGCGAAACGGCGTGAGCGCCGAACTAAAAGATATGGAAAATAAGCAGAGCGTTTTTTCGAAACTGAAGCAGGGGCTTTCTAAAACCGGCGGCATGCTTTCCGCCGTTTTTTCGCGCCCCGAGCGTGTGGACGAGGAATTTTTCGACGAGCTCGAGGAGGCCATGATCGTAGCCGACATGGGCTACGATACCGTGGAGGAGTTGCTCAAGCGCTTTAAGCAAATCGTCGCGAACGAAAAAATAAAGGAGCGTCCCGCGGCGAAGGCGGTTCTTTCAAGCCTTCTCGCAGACGCTATGCGACCCGAAACGCCCTTTATGGAGGACGCGCAGAACACGGTGCTTTTGATCGTGGGCGTTAACGGCGTGGGTAAAACGACCTCTATCGGCAAGCTCGCGCATCATTACGCTTTGGCGGGCAGAAAGCCGCTCATCGCGGCGGCGGATACCTTCCGCGCGGCCGCAGCCGAGCAGCTTACCGTTTGGGCGCAGCGCGCCGACGTGCCCATCGTGAAGCATGGGGAGGGGGCCGATCCGGCCGCCGTGGTATTCGACGCCATCGCCTCATTTAAGGCCAAAAAGCGCGACCTTTTGCTTTGCGATACGGCGGGCAGGTTGCATAACAAGAAAAACCTCATGAATGAGCTCGAGAAGATACGCCGCGTTATCGCGCGGGAGCTTCCCGACGCGCGTGTGGAATCGCTCCTCGTGCTCGACGCCACCACCGGCCAGAACGCGCTTTTGCAGGCGAAGGCGTTCGACGAGAGCACAGGCCTTACGGGCATTCTCCTCACCAAGCTCGACGGCACCGCTAAAGGCGGCGTGGCGGTCGCGGTGAAAAAGGAACTGGGCCTTCCCGTCCGCTTCGTGGGCGTGGGGGAGGGGATCGGCGATTTGCAGCCGTTCGACCCGGACGCGTTCGCGGAGGCGATTTTATAATCATCATTCCGAAATGGAGAGGGGCTCTTGCCATGGCAAGAGCCCCTTTTTAGCATGCGAATCGCGCGCTATCTGCGGTATACCCGATACGCCGTGCGGCGCCTGCGGGCGGCGCGGCGGCGCGCCTTTTTTTTCAAAGTAAGGACGCGAAGCACGACGAGGATTAAAAGAAGCGCTATGATGACGATGAGCCAAAACACCCACGGGCTTCCTGCTTTGCCGCCGTCGCCCGGCGAACCAATCAAAAAAGGGCTGGGGCTCGGGTTATCGCTCGTGGAAACGGTAATTTCCGCGACCGAGCGCGAGGCGACCATGTTGGCCGTAAACAGCGTTTGGCCGTCGTACTGGTAGGCGATGGTGCCCAATACGTCGCCGGCTTCGATGGGCGCGACGAGAGCGCGGTCGAGGGTTTCCGAGGTGGTGATGGCGGCGGCGTTCGCTTTGAGCTCGTTGATAAAATCGCTTAGGCCGCATACTTTTTTGTCGGAAAAGTCGATGTTTACGATGAGCTGGCCGTTTTGATCGTCCTCAAAGCTGGCGTTCGTTATGCTTTTTTCGAGCGTGGAGGGCAGGCCGAGCTCGGCGGGGGTAACGGTGGCGTAGTTGGCAAAGCCCCAATCGAAAAACTTGGCGGCGTTTTCGAAACGGTAATCCCCGTCGATCTTGCCCTCGAGATCGCCGAACAGCACGAGGATGAGGTTGATGCCGTTCTTGGTCGCGGCGGCGACCAGACAGCGGCCAGCCTGCGGGGTATCGCCTGTTTTGACGCCGGTGGCGTAGCGGTATTCAAAACTTTCCTTGTCTTGGGCCGTATAGATCAGCTTATTGGTGTTTTCGAGCAAGAAGCCCGCGCTGTGCTTGTTGGTGGGCTTTACCTGATAGGAGCCTGTTTTCACGATCTCGCGGAAGGTAGGGTTTTTCATGGCGTATTGCGTGAGGATGGCCATATCGTAAGCGGTGGTATAGTGGTCGTCCTTATGCAGGCCGTTGGGCTTCACGAAATGCGTGCCAGTCATGCCCAAAGACTGCGCCTTTTCGTTCATCAGCGCCACGAAGCTATCCTGCGAGCCAGAAACGTATTCGGCGATGGCGCGCGCGGCGTCGTTACCGGACTTGAGCATCATGCCGTACATGAGGTCACGGAGCGAAAATTTCTCGCCGGGCTTGATTTCCATACAGGAGCCTTTGGTTTCCACGCTGTTGCCTACGGCCACCTGATCGTCGAGATCGGCGTTTTCAAGGGCGACGATCGCCGTCATGATCTTGGTGGTGCTCGCGGGGTATGCCTGATCGCGCGCGTTTTTTTGGTAGAGGATGGCGCCGGTATCCGCGTCCATCAAAACGATATGTGGGGTGGATACCTTATCGGGGTCGAATTCCGCATGGGCAGCCGCGGGCAAAAAGCTTATTGCCAGACACAGTACCAAGAGCGCGGTCACAAAACGTTTCAAGACGGTCATCCTTTCAAAAGGGACGTTTTTTCGGCGGCGGGCAAAAAATTACCGCGTGCCGTGCCTAGCTTTTATGGTCAAATTTAACTAAGTATATCAAAAGCGGGGCCGCTTTGTACATACTTGCGGCCAAGTTCTCGTATAAACTTCACAAATAAAGTTATCACGAAACGTTTGCTATGGTATAATAACGATATTATATTGCATGATACCGGCGCGAGACACACGCAAAAAAGCGCTTCGCGGGAGGGAACGAAATGGCCAAACGCATTTTGCTCGTGGACGACGAGCCGCTCATCATCAAGGGCCTCAAATTCGCCCTTGAGCAGGATGGCTATGAAACAGATTCCGCCGCCGACGGCGAGGAGGCCCTCACGAAGCTGCAAAGGGAGGAGTACGACCTCGTGCTGCTCGACGTGATGCTGCCTAAGCTTTCCGGCATCGAGGTGTGCCAGGCCGTGCGCGAGAGAAGCGACGTGCCCGTCATCATGCTCACCGCCAAGGGCGAGGATATGGATAAAATACTCGGCCTCGAGTACGGCGCCGACGATTATATGACCAAGCCCTTCAACATCCTTGAGGTGAAGGCGCGCATCAAGAGCATTTTGCGCCGCACCTCTGCCGCGAAGGACGCGCCCAAGATCGAGGTAAGCGCGGGCGGGCTTTACATCAACATCGGTAACCGCAGCGTAATGGCGCGCGGCGAGACCATCAACCTCACCGTGAAGGAATTCGACCTTTTGCAGCTTTTTATGTACAACCCCGGCAAGGTGTTCAGCCGCGACGAGCTTTTGGAGACCATTTGGGGCACCGACTATATAGGCGATTTTCGCACGGTGGACGTGCATATTAGGCGTCTGCGCGAAAAGGTGGAGGAGGACCCCGCGAATCCTTTGCACATTATGACAAAATGGGGAGTTGGCTATTACTTTGCTGAATAAGCCTTTCGGCAAGTATTTCGGCTCCATACGCACGCGCATGGTGCTGATCTACCTAGCGGTCACCGTGTTCACCATGGTAGCCACGAGCGTTGTGGTCTCCGCCATCATGGGCGATTTTTTGGTTTCCCAACGCACCAAAACGCAGCTTAAGGAGACCTCGCAGCTCGCCTTGGAGATCACGCCGGAGCTTCTTTCGGGTAATTCGGAGCAGCTGTTCAGCTTCATCACGGCGCGGGCGCAAACGATGGGCGGCCGCGTTTTGGTGTTGGATACGGATGCCGTAGTGCAGGCGGATTCCGCCTCGCAGCAAAACGGCTATTGGCTTCCGTACCGCGAGGTGCGCGATATTTTGACCGGAGGCGCGGAGACCTCCTACGGCTTTCACCGCATTGTGCGAACCATGGAGGATTTCGGCATTCTGGGCACCAGCGACGAGCAGGTCTGGGCCGTTTATTATACCGCGCCCATCACCGTTAGCGGCGTGTACAAGGGCGTTATCCTGTTTTCCGCGCTCATTCAGGACGTGCAGAACAGCGTGTCCGACGTGATCGGCAAGATCGTGATGGTGTTCGTCGCGGTGGCGGTGATTACGGCGGCAATCAGCTTCATGCTTTCGGGCTGGCTCACTAAGCCCGTCGTGGAGCTCACGGGCGCCATAAGGCGCATGGGCACGAAGGGCTACGGCGTGCGCGTGGATGTGAAGGGCGGCGGCGAAATGGCCGAGCTAGGGAACGCCTTCAACCGCATGAGCGAGCGCATCGAGGAGCACGATAAGGTGCGCGACGAGTTCATTGCCAACGCCTCGCATGAGCTGAAAACGCCGCTTTCCTCCATGAAGCTATTGTCTGAATCCATCCTCTACCAGAACGAGCCCGATCCGGCGATCATGAAGGAGTTTTTCCAGGACGTCAACCACGAGGTGGACAGGCTTTCGAACATCATTACCGATCTACTGCGCTTGGTGCAGGACGACGCGGAGCGCTCCGAGCTCGACAGGGAGCCGACGAGGCTCGATACCTTAGTGCTTCGCACGGTGAACCGTCTGCGGCCGCTCGCCTCCAAAAAGGGCATACTTCTGCAGGTGCGCACCGAGCCCGTCGTCGTGCCTGTCGAGCCCATGCGCATCGAGCAGGTTGTGACGAATCTTGTGGAAAACGCCATCAAATACACTGACGCGGGCAGCGTGATCGTGCATGTTTCGCAGGAGCAAACCGATGCGGTGTTCAGCGTGAAGGATACGGGCATCGGCATACCGCAGGAGGCGCTGCTGCACCTATTCGAGCGTTTCTACCGCGTGGATAAGGCGCGTTCGCGCGGCACGGGGGGCACCGGCCTCGGCCTCGCCATCGCCAACAAGATCGTTACGATGCACGGCGGCTACATCGAGGTGGAAAGCGTGCTCGGCAAGGGCTCCGTGTTTACGGTGCGCCTCCCGTTTGCGCCCATCTGCGACGACGAAGCGCGTAGGGAGAAAAGGCAATGAAGCGATTTTTCCTAAAAGCGGGCGCAACCTTCATGCTGTTCGCGTTTTTGAGCGCGGCGCTTTCGGGCTGCGCCATCGGCGGCATACGGCAGGACGCCGTGGTAGAAACTCTCCCGCAGGTGGATCCCGAGGACGGTGTGACCAAGGATGTGGCCGTCACTCTCTATTACCGCCTCACGGATGAAAACTATCTGGTGGGCATCAAGCGCAGCGTTTCCGTGCGCGCCAATGAGCGCGTGGAAAAGGCCATGATCCGCACGCTCTTGGAGGGCGTGCCGCTGCAGGCGCTTTCGGGTAACGTTTCCGCCCTGTTCCCGGCCGGCACGAGCATCGTCGAGGTATCGGTGGTGGGCGGCATCATGTACGTAACGCTCTCCAACGAGTTTTTCGATACCTCCGCCTACGACGTAACGCGCGCCGCGGCGGATTTTTCCTACCAGAGCGGCACCATAAACCAAGAGACCTACGAGCGCATGGTGGAAAACGCCTACGACGAGCTTTTGCTCACGCGAAAGCTGGCGGTATATTCGCTGGTAAACACCATCACCGAGATCAACGCCGGCGTTCGTGTGCAGGTGCTCGTGGATGTGAACGGCACGGGCACGGGCGTGCGCCTCAAGCTGAGCGATCTGGGACTTAGCGCGGCCGCGCAGGTGGATTCGGAGCTGATCGAGCCCATGGGCTTCCTCGAGGAATATGTCGTAACGCCTGAGATCGTCGCGCAATGCGTGCTGGCCCACCTCGTGAACGGCGAATACGACCTTGCCTATCCGCTTTTCTCCGAGGATGACGACAGCGGCGTGCAAAAACCCCAGTACGCGAACTTCGAAACGGAAATGCTTTCACTGGGCTCGTTCGTGAACTTCACGCTTTACGGCGGTTCTTTCGGCGACGATGAGAACTATGCGCGCATCAAGGTCGATCTTGTGTACAAGGCCTCCGACGGTACGGAAAAAGAACTGAAGGGGCGGCAGCTTCTTCTCAAGCGCGAGGGCGATCTTTATAAGCTGGGCTACGGGACGCTGCTCGCCATTTTGAAAGGCCAAGCATGAAACGGTACCGCTTTGCGACATCTTTAAGAAAGCTCCTCGCGCTCGCGCTTGCCGCCGCGCTTTTATCGGGCTGCATGAACACGGGCGAGGTCTCCGGCGAGCTTACGCTTTCCACCGATATGCCGCCGGTGCTTTCGCAGGATGAAAACCGCGAATCGAGCTTTGAGGCGCGGCTCTATTTCGTATCGGAGGATGGGAGAAACCTTTCCGCGGAAACGCGCGAGATCGGCTGCAACGGCAGTATGAGCCGCGCGGAGGCCGCGATACGCGCCATGGAGGACGGCCCCGTGAGCGAGGCGTTGCACCGCTCCATCCCGCAGACGCTACGCTTTACGGGCATCGAGCTTTCACGCGATGCCTGCAATGTGTATTTCAACGGCATGTTTCAAGAGATACGGGAATGGCTCATTCTTCGCGCGGCCGTTTCCGCCACCGTATACGCGGCGGAGAGCATATCCGCCGTCAACATTTACCTCAACGGTACGGAGCCCGGCTACGAGGGCAGGCCGCTCGGCGCGCTCGCGCCCCTTTCAGGCGCTTTGGATACCTATCTTTCCGATCTCAAGCAGCAGTACGAGGTTTTGCCGCAGGAGCATACGGAGGCCGGCAGCCTCGCGACCAATACGGCCACATTCTATTTTGCGAACATAGACGATACGCTGCTCATCGCGCGCACCCGCAAGGTCGCTTACGATCTTTCAGTCGGAAAAGCGGGCATCGTGAAGCTTCTGCTCGGCGAGCTTTTGCAGGGCGATGCGGGTTCAAAGGGTCTTGAACCCGTGCTTCCGGCCGATCTGCAGCTTGCGGAGGATCCCGCGATCGTTTATTTGAACGATCTTGGCCAAAGCGCGCAGCCCCAACCGAGCGCGACGCCGACGGGGGGCGCGGAGGAGCCGCCCCTGCCGGGAGAACCCACTGTAACGCCACAGGACAGGGACGAGCCCTGCATCATCGAGCTCGTCTTTCAGCCGCCCGCGATGGAGTACGACGAGGGCATGATGTGCGGCGCGATCACGCTGATGCTCACGGGCTACCTTCCCAAGGTCAGGGGCGT
Organism: Eubacteriales bacterium; assembly: GCA_021372675.1. Classification (GTDB taxonomy): domain Bacteria; phylum Bacillota; class Clostridia; order Christensenellales; family CAG-138; genus UBA7707. The sequence goes on along the minus strand of JAJFTZ010000047.1, from coordinate 3,284 downwards.
TAAGATATCCATCGCGGAAACGGATGCCGATGGCGTTACGGCGGAGCGCAGCCTTTCGCAAAACGAGTATTTCACGCGTGCGGAGTTTACCGGCAGGATCGGCCACGGCATCTATCTCGCGTTCCCCGATGCCGAAAGCGCCGTGCTCGACAGGGTGAAGCGCATGGTCGCGTCCGCGAGCGTGTACGATCCCGATGCGCGGCTCGCGGAGCTGTTCAAGGGCCCTGCCGATCCCGCCGTGATGCATCCGCTGTTTTCCGCATCGGACGTGCTGGACGTTTATATTATAAACGATCTCGCCGTAGTCAACTGGAGGGCGGGCTTTACGGAAAAGCTTGCGGAGCTTTCGGAAATGGGGAATACGGATGCCGCGGGCGGGAACCAGATGAAGCTTTTCATCTTCGGCGTCATCAACACGCTCACCGAGATACCGGGCGTCGAGCGCGTATGGATGCTCGAGGACGGAAAAAAGCTCGAATCCGTAAATGAGTTGTATCTAGGCAACGCGCTTTTAAGGAACCCCGGCATCCTCATCAGCGTGTCTACTTCTTAATATGGATGGTCTGAACACCTTAAAAAACAAGATCGTGGTCGGCATGTCCGGCGGCGTGGATTCCTCCGTCGCGGCCCTGCTCTTGAAGCGGCAGGGCTTTGATGTCGTGGGCGTTTTTATGAAGAACTGGGAGGAAACGGACGACGACGGCGTCTGCACTGCCGCGGAGGATTACGACGACGTGCGCCGCGTATGCGACGCGATCTCCATCCCGTATTACACCGTCAACTTCGCGCAGGAATACCGCGAAAGGGTCTTTTCCTATTTCCTTTCAGAATATAAAGCGGGACGCACGCCCAACCCGGACGTTTTGTGCAACTGCGAGATCAAGTTCAGCGCGTTTTTGCGCTTCGCGCTTTCGCTCGAGGCCTCCGCGCTCGCCACGGGCCATTACGCGCGCCTCAAAAAGGAAAACGGCGTTGCCGTGCTCCTGCGCGCGGCGGACGCGGGGAAGGATCAAACCTATTTCCTCGCGGGCCTCACGCAGGGGCAGCTCATGCCCGCGCTTTTTCCCGTAGGGGAGCTTAATAAGCGCGAGGTGCGCGCGCTCGCCTCGGAGGCGGGGCTTTCCACCGCAAGCAAAAAGGATTCCACGGGCGTGTGCTTTATCGGCGAGCGCGATTTCAAGCGTTTTTTGATGCAGTATCTTCCCGCGCAGCCCGGCGACATCGTTACGCCCGACGGCCGTGCAGTGGGCAGGCACGACGGGCTTATGTATTACACGCTCGGCCAGCGTCGGGGTTTAGGTATAGGCGGCCAAAAAGACGGCAGCGGCGAGAGCTTTTTTGTGGTCGCCAAAGATATGGAAAAAAACTGCCTTATCGTGCAGCAGGGTGAAAGGGAGGAACTTTATTCCCTCGCGCTCGGGGCGTCCAAGGTGAATTTTATCGCGGGCGAGCCTCCTGCTAAAAGCTTTTCCTGCACGGCGAAGTTTCGCTACCGCCAAAGCGACCAAAGGGTTCGCGTCACGATGCATGGCGATGGCTGCACGGTGGATTTTTTCGAGCCGCAGCGCGCCGTAACGCCCGGGCAGTGGGCGGTTTTTTACGACGGCGACGTATGCTTGGGCGGCGGCCCTATCGACGAAACAAGGCCGCTCAAAGCGATACGGTTTCCGGATTGAGGGCAAATAAGTTGATCCATATCATCGAGGCGCAGGAATTCAGCGGCATCGAAATTTTGCCGGGGCAGGCGGAATGGGTATCGTCACCCGCTCGCATCAGCGCTCTTTTGGAGAGAAAGAACGTTTTCGGCTTTTATTTTTACGAGGACGGGCGGAAGCTAGGCTTTGCGTTGCTGCGGCGGTATTCAAAATACCGCTATTTTTTATGGGATTTTATCATCAATTGCAGGGAGCAGAACAGAGGATACGGCTCGCGGGCGCTAAAAGCGCTCCTCCAAACAATGAAGGAGAAGCGCGGCGCCCGCTTTGTGACGACTACATATATTATAGGAAATGAACACGCGAAACATATTTATGAAAAGCTCGGCTTCGTGGAAACGGATACTGTGGACCAAGGCGACGTTCACGAGATCAATATGATCGTTAGGCTGTAAGGCGTTCTTTATCTGCTGAGCAACGAATTAAAAATAGGACGGTACACCGCCTCGTCGCCACTCGTGCAAAATTCAGCCCGAGCGCTTCCCGCGTCGTTTGAAAGCCCCTTTTCCTCGAGCACGCGCGCAAGCTGGCGCACGGTAGCCGCATTGCCGTCGTAAAAACGGCATGCACCCTTGAAGTGGGCTGCCGCATATCTTGCTATTGCGCCGCGGATGAAAATGTAATGCGTGCAGCCGAGCACGATGCCGTCGATCTCCATGCCGTGGTAAGGGCTTAGAAAGCGGTCGAACAGGTCGTCAAACGCGTCGTCCGCAAGAACATTGCGCTCTATCCTATCCACAAGGCCGGGGCAGGGGACGTTTATGACGCGGCCCGGATCGGGCATGCGGCTTTGCAGTTCGAGGTAGCGCCCTAGCTTCGTTGTGGCAAGGGTGGCCATCATCAGCACCTTGCCCGTGCCATCCGCGGCGCATGCGGGCTTTATGGCGGGCTCCACGCTCACCACGGGCACTTCAAGCTTTTCGCGTATCTGGCGGATGCAGGTCGCGGTGGCGGTGTTGCACGCGATTAAAATCGCCTTTACGCCGCGAGAAACGAGCTCGTCCGCGCAGCGAAAGGTGAGCGCGGTGATTTCCGCCTCCGTTTTGTCGCCGTAGGGCGCGTTGAGGTTATCGCCGTAATAGATGTAGTTTTCATGCGGAAGAAGCGTTAACGCCTCGCGCAAAACGCTTGCCCCGCCAAGGCCGGAATCGAATACGCCAACGGGTCTTGGATCCATTTTTTGCCTCCCTGAAGGATAGATATGGCGCGTTTCCTGCTTATTATAAATCAGCGCCGATGATTCCGCAATTTTTTCGCCGAAAGTTATAAAAAGCGATTGACAAGCCCATTCTACTTTGATAAGATAAACAGGCTGTCACCCCCGAGGGCGAAAAAGCGCGGGAAAAGTGAAGCAAGCAGCACCTTGAAAACTGTATAGTGCAAGCAAAAAGAGACGCAAAGAGAAACGCAATGTAGGGCGGATGGAAGTCCGCGCATACATAAAGTAATGACCGGCGGCGAGCCTGTTCACGGGCTCGCGTACGAATAAAAAAAGAGCAGCGATGGTTTACTTCCGTCGCAGCAGGAATTGAACTCAAGAGTTTGATCCTGGCTCAGGACGAACGCTGG